>NZ_JBGOOD010000010.1:0-97211 GCF_041439475.1 Vibrio sp. 1S139 | reverse complement strand
AGCTAAATATCCGTTTAGATTCAAACAGTAATGCTTATCCGAACGGCATTGCGCTACAGTGAGCGGGCTTTCTATAAATCGTACAGTCTAACGCCTAAATGGGTCAGCTGTTTAAGGCTTTAGCCCTGATTCTCGTTTGAGAAATCCTAGCTTAGTCGAAAAGACCTAGGTTTTCTTTTGCGTATGCTTCAAATTCTGTGCAGCCGCCGATGTGGTCTTGGTCGATGAAGATTTGTGGAACTGTATCGACAGGTTTACCAACAGTCTTCTCTAGATCAGCTTTGCTGATACCTTCAGCGTGGATGTCAACGTAACGGTAGTTGAAGTCATCGCGTTTAGCTTTAAGAGTTTCAGCATGCTCTTTTGCACGAACACAGAATGGGCAAGCAGGGCGACCAAAAATAACTACAAACATTTAATTTCTCCTAAATACGGGATGAGGCTCGTTAACTCGATTATGTTAACTATTCTTTAGTGAATGCCACTCAAAATTTCATAAAACCAACTATGCCTCAATGCCATGGGGAAATAAAGATGGAATTACCTCTTAATACAATAGGTTTTGTCTATCAGAGCAAATAATGGTCACAAAAAGGATCCATGCTGATTTCTGATGGGTATTCAGATTGATTACCCTTAATTTAAGAGTGTGAATTACCCCTAAGAATACGACATTAATCCATCTTTAATGCGACAAGTTGCACTTCGTCAAAAAAAGCGCATACAGAACGAGGCATCTTAATACTGATGCACTATATAAAGGCTAAATTCCAATAACCAAGAGTTCGCAGTTTTGTTCGGTCATAGGCGCAGGAGGCACCATGTTTCAATTTATGACATCTACAAAGATCATCTTTGGTGATGGAGCACTTTCCGCTTCATTGTCTCTCTTTAATCAATATGGCTACAGCGTGCTATTGGTTACAGGCAATACATTAGAGCGCACTTCAATTGTTACTGACTATCTTGATGCGCAGAGTATGCGTTATCAGCACATTGCCGTTTCCGGTGAACCTAATATCAAAATGGTTGAAGAGGCGGCTATTTCTGATCGTCGATTTAAGCCAGATATGGTTGTCGCCATGGGGGGCGGTAGCGCCATCGATATGGGCAAAGCGTTGGCTGCGGTTTTACCTAATCAAGGCAATTTATATGACTATGTTGAAGTGGTCGGGCGTAATGTTCCTCTTAAAACCAAACCACTTCCGTTTATCGCAATTCCAACCACAGCGAGTACCGGCGCCGAGGTCACTAAAAACGCGGTGCTGAAATCAGGCCAAGACCAAGTGAAAATCAGCCTGAGAAGCCCAGACATGCTGGCCGACGTTGCGATTGTCGACCCAACCCTAACTCATGGAACCAATCTATATCTATCTGGGCGAGGTGCGATGGATGCCTTTACTCATCTAATGGAAGCCTACGTGTGTGGTGAACCGAATCCGTTAACCGATATGATTTGTGAAGAAGGGCTGCGTAAGTTGAGTGGTTCTGTGGTTAAAGCGTGTGTTTATGATGAGCCTCAAGCGCGTTCTGATCTTGCTTTCGCTTCTATGCTCGGTGGTATGGCGATAACTAATGCCAAGCTTGGCGCAGCCCATGGTTTAGCCTCCGCACTAGGAGGTAAGATTTCTGCGCCTCATAGTGTGATTACCGCGCGTTTAGCGCCGTTTGTGATGTTGGAGAACATAGCCGTTGCAAAAGAGCAGCAAAGAAGCGACATCCTAGCGCGTTATCAGCGAATCGCTCAGATAGTAACAGGTAACGTAGAAGCAATAGAAGAGGAGGCAATTTCTTGGTTATCGGAAGTGCTTGATACGCTTAAGTTACCCAACTTGTTGGAATTTGGTGTCTGTGAAGCCCAGTTTGATGAGGTGTCTGCCGACGCGCTCAAATCAGTGGCGATTAAAGGAAACCCTTTGCCGCTTAACCAAGAGAGGCTCGTGCATATTTTGAAGCAAGTATGCGAGAAGTGCAGTTGTAGAGAAGGGCATCATGAGGGAGCTTCAATGAATCAAATTGGGCAAGAACCAGCTGTCGAGTCGAGCTTTACCATTATCAATTCTTATGCGTCCGAAAACAGCGTGGTTGAGAAGGGCAATAGTTGGACTATCTAACGGTCTTAAACTTGTTCGTTGTATAAGTCATTTTATACAGACAAATAAAAACGGAGCTCTAGGCTCCGTTTTTTTAATTCAACTTGTTCTCTGGTCATCTGTTTTCAGTTCATGACTAAGCAGATTAGAACTGAGAGTACTTCTCGTAACGTGAATCACGAAGTGACTCTTTGACGCGCTTTAGGTTCTCTCTGAAACCAGAACCACGACGTAGCGTAAAGCCTGTCGCTAGCACATCGATAACCGTCATCTGAACAACGCGACTTGCCATTGGCATGTAAACGTCAGTGTCTTCTGGAACATCCAGAGAAATAGACAACGAGCTCGCTTTATCCAGTGGAGAATCTTTTGCTGTGATAGCAATAACTGTCGCACCGTTTTCACGCGCTAAGTTTGCAATCTCAACTTGGCTTTTAGTGCGGCCAGTATGAGAGATAAGAACAATAACGTCGTTATCACTGCAGTTAATGCAGCTCATTCGTTGCATCACGATGTCTTCGAAACATGTGATTGGGATATTAAAACGAATAAACTTGTTTTGAGCATCTTTGGCGACAGCAGAAGAGGCACCCAGTCCGAAGAACGAAATGCGTTTTGCTTGAGTCAGCAAGTCAACAGCACGGTTTACTTGCATCGCGTCTAGACTGTTTTTAGCAACGTCTAGACAAGCCATAGTTGATTCGAAAATCTTATGCGTATAAGCATCTGGACCATCATCTTCTTCAACATTACGGTTCACGTAAGGTGTACCGTTTGCCAAGCTTTGAGCTAGGTGAAGTTTGAAGTCAGGGAAGCCCTTTGTGTCTAATCGACGACAGAAGCGGTTAACTGTAGGCTCACTCACGTCAGCCATTTTAGCTAAGGTAGCAATGCTAGAATGAATTGCAGTTTGAGGGGAAGCCATAATTACTTCGGCTACCTTGCGCTCAGACTTGCTGAAATTTTCCAGGTTTTTTTGTATTTTTTCTAATGTATTCATAGTGTTCACAAGGGTATAGAGAACAACTTGCTAGTTAATATCTTTTACCAGGGGGTATGGCTGAAGCAAATATCAGTAAACACAAAGCCGATGTATATTCGGTTTCGTAAATACTGCTGCGTCAAATAGATATCAAGCTAACTAGCACCATAGAGTCAGTATAAACCCAACATACTATTTACTAATACAAAAACAGGGCATGAATGCTTAATAATATGACAAACCTCAACAAAATTTTAGAAAACTACAGAATTGGAAGAGAGTTTGAGCAAAAAGAATGCAAAATGGGTATGAACTGACAGCTTAGTTACATCAAAAAGAAAGAAATTTTCAATTTGATGCAACTAAAATTGAATGACTATGCGTTGATTTGCGTAACCAGTTTGTTGATTTTGCCCATCAAGTTTGGTGCTAGTTTAGAGATCTCACGCTGTTCTTCAAGCACTGACGAAAGAATGTCATTGCCTGTTAGTGGGTTTGCTAATACCACGCGGAAAACGATGATTGGCTGATGTACCCATGCTTCAGGGTTTAAGCGTGTACGTGACACGAAAGACTTACCTGTTTCACGCTGCTTCTTCTGAATAAACTTAGTCAGCTCATTGAGCAACTCATTCAGTTCGACACGATGTTCAGGCTCAGCTTTAAGCAGTGCCGCTTTGACTGACTCAGGGACATAGCGATAAGTCAGTAGGCAAAGCTCAGGTTCTGAAACCAGCTCGAAGTCGCTCTGATCTTTAATTAGGTCGGCAAAGTAGCGCGCTTTGTTGATGCTTTGGTCGATCAGCAGTTCATAACCTGGGCGGCTAATGATGTGCATTGCGGCGTAAACCAGCATTGCCATACCTGAACGAGAACCTTCTAACGTATGGCTGCCTAAATCTTTTGAGCCTTTACGAAGAATGTATTGAGCATGATGTTCAATCGCAGTCATCGCATCTGGCTTCTTAAACAGAACCATACCCGCACCCATAGGGATATAAAGCTGTTTATGCGCATCAATCGTGACTGAATCCGCCAGTTCAATACCATCAAGTAGGTGACGATGATTGTTAGACATCAGAGTCGCACCGCCCCAAGCTGCATCAACGTGGAAATGACAATCGGATTCGGCACACACCTCAGCAATGTCTCTTAGCGGGTCGATATTACCGGTTTCGGTTGTACCAGCCACACCAATGACGGCGAAAGGTTTGATCTTGTTCTGCTTGAGCTGCTCGATCTTGAGTCTTAAATCATCAGTACAAATACGGTTGTCGTTATCTGTTTTAACAGACACTAGACCTTCTTGACCAATACCAAGGACATCCGCGGCTTTTTTCAGAGAGTAGTGGCCACGTTCAGAGACTAAGATGGCAAGGCCTTCGTAGTCGTAGTGCTTCATGGCTTTAAACAGGCCTTCTTTTTCTACACCTTTGAACGAACCTTGCGCTTTTAGTGCGTTGTTACGTGCAACCCAGAGCGCTGTAATGTTCGCGATGGTACCGCCAGAACAAAACGCACCTAAAGAGTGGTTTGCGCTGTGCATCCAACGAGAATAAAACTGGTCACTATCTTGATAAATCAGGCGATGTAACATGCCCAGAACTTGACGTTCTAGGGGAGTGAAAGCTTTTGAGGTCTCGATTTTTACTAGATTCTGATTCAACGCAATCATGATTTTTGAAAGCGGCATCAGGAAGTACGGCAACGCAGAGGTCATATGGCCAATAAAACTTGGCGAAGACGTGTGAACCGAATGAGACACAAGAGAATCGAGGAGATGCTCAGTATGTTCAGAAACAAACTCAGGCTGCTCTGGGATATGAGCATTTGAAAAATCTTTCTCAATTTCACGCAGCGGCTTTTCTTCAGCCACAATATGTTCACGTAAGAATTGATTCAGGTTTCGTGAAAGTTTGTCTTCAATTTGAGTGAGTGTTGAATCTGGGCCTTCAGGTACCGTGAAGATACGTAGAAGACTGTCGAAGCTAACATCTGCTGTTTTTTGTTCCGTAACCATAGCAAGCGAGTTATTTTTCTAATATTGACGCGAGCGGGACAATCTAAACGAAAACGGGAACAATGTCCCGTCTTAATTATGAAATCCAACTTCTCAAAAAAGCATATTAAATGCGGGGTTATTTACACTTAATCGCTTCAAGTTTACTGATCGACTGGTTGTAACGCTGCAGCGCTGAGTCGATTTGCTTAGGGTGACTAAGCAGCTCTGCAAAGGCAGAACGTAGTTCGTAGTTTTGAGCGTGAGGCGTTGATTGGCGGTCATCGAATGTTGTTTTCGCGATTTTACCAAGCTCATCATCACGTGTTGATAGCGTTTTAATGTCGTGTTGCTCAAGTTGCAACCAGCCTTCTACAGGTTGCTCTGTTGCCACTTTGCTTGAGTCGTTTACTAAGTAGTAGTGAACCGCAGCACGATTCAGCTCAAAGTGGTGCTTACGACCTTCTAGGAACCACTCACTCACTTCTGTTAGCTCTGGATATTGCTCAGAGGTTAATGCAGCAAGGTCGGCATACCAATTCAAAGAAGCGTCGATGTACGCATCATATTTTTTTGCTTGGCACTGGTTTGTCTCAGACATTGAATCTGCTGCAAAAGAGAAAGTAGAAGTTGAAGCTAGCAGTAATGCGACGCAAAGGCGTTTCATAGTGGTTCCTTTTGTAAGTTTATTCTTTTTATAACTTTGTCGTTACAGGTTACCGTGATCGTTATTTGTTGAGCAATGACACTTAGTGTCTTTTTATTTCGGTAACTGTATCGGTGTCTTGGGCATTGGTATTCGAGTTGCATTCTAATCTAAAACAAACGCTATTCCTGCGATCTAGTTAGCAAGAGATACAAAGAACAACATCAATATCGGAACAAGCAAGCTGAGGATAAAGCCACTGACGATAGCGATAGGCACACATCGAACGCCGCCTGTTGTTTGAATGACCGGTAAGGTGAAGTCCATCGCAGTCGCACCAGCATAACCAATGGAAGTGCATGGGTAGCTGCGAATTAGCACTGGAATCAGTACCAAGGCAACTAACTCTCTTAACAGCTCAAGCATGAAAGAAGCGCCACCATAGACAGGACCAAAGGCGTCACCCATTAAGATACCAGCCAGAGAGTACCAACCAAATCCAGAAGACATTGCCAAGGCTTTGAACAGAGGGATATCTAGGATGTAAGCCGCGATTACACCACCTAACATTGAGGTGATGATAATGGTGATTGCGATAACCATACCGTGCTTGTTGAGTAAGATCTGACGAAGTGTGAGTCCGCTATTACGCAGCTGAATGCCGATAAAGAATAGAAGAACAAACAGAATCCATTCGCTTGCGGTATCAACCCAATCAAGGCCAATAGGCAGCACTAAGCCAGCGATTAGCCCTGAACCTACCACTAAGATGAGTTTTGCAGATTCCATCGCCATAGAAGAGAGGGGAAGCTTCTTCTTGCTACTGTCGGTTTTGAGTGGCAATAACTTATCAATAGCGGGCAGTGCCATTAGGTTACATACGCTTAAGCAGACAAAGAAAGTGACGGTATATAGAAGGATTGTCTGCAGGTTACTGCCTAGGTTATCGAGGGCGGCTAAGCTTAGTCCCATTAACGCCAGAATCACGTAGATCAACCGCGATGTTGAGCGGTTGATAAATTCTAATGTCTGAGCGTTCGAAATTGCAAAAAGATACCCCACGACGAGTGGCGCAAATATAAAGATCATCCCTGTAAACATGCTTTCCCCATTGCATTTACTTCATATTACACTTACTTGTAATTTAACAGTGACTTAGAAGCCGCTAGTATTGATCACGTCGCTTAGCTTTGCATTAAAATCATGCTTGCTCAAGTTGCTTAATTTATAAAGCACCTCTGCACCTGTCACGTTAAGTTCAACTTCGTGATCATCGATGTTCTCATCCTTGTTTCTGAACATCAGCAGGTGGTTAGCGATTCGAGCGATATCTAAGTAAGAGACTTCACGCTGTTCGTGGTTATTGATGGTATTGCTGCACACATCAATAAAGTCGCTGTCGAAGCCCCAACGGTTAAGCACCAATTTACTGGTAGCAGAACATTGGCCTTGGAAGATTTGTAGAGCGATGTCGTGATCTAGGTAATTGCCATTTTCGAGGTAGAGGTGGTATTCGCTAACCAAACAGAACAAACCAATATCAGCCAGTAATCCAACAAGCAGCGATTTTTCATGCTCAAGGTAACGGTATTCAGTAGGGGAGAGCTCTTTGAAGCTGTTGGTAACAAGCACCATAGTAGCGCCCAGCTCTTTTGATACAGAAGCGCTCTGAACCAATACCTTATTACATTCTTTACTGAGGTTGACTGAGTGTTTGAGTTGCTCAATAGCCTGAGCCGTCACGATGTCACGTACTCTTAATATGCCAAGGCGCGACACCGCCGTCATAATATCAACACAAGTAATATTACGTCGGTTAAAGACCACAGAGTTAGCCACACGAATGACAATAGCAGCGAGGCCTGGGTCTTCGAGTAAGCACTCGGCAACGTCAGCAATCCCAGTTGATTCAAGGGTACAAAGCGATTGAATCTTCAGTACAACGTTAGGGATAGGAGGAAGTGTTATTTTTCCCGCTGAGATAGAATGTCCAACAAGTTGGGCAAACTCTGATTCTAGACCCTTTAAGAGAAGAGTCTTATTTTGAGGTAGCCAGAAAAACGATAAATGATTCATATAAAAAGTAAAAACAGGTCTGTCCTGCCATTTTACAAGCCACGATGCTGCGAGGCAATACTCACCCGTCTACATAACCTTTAATAATTTGAACCGGTGTATCACTAGGTGTCCAAATTCAAGCATGGTTTGATAGTTTACTGTGAAGTCAATCATGAAAAACCGGAATACTCAATTGATTGATGTGAACTAAGTCCAGACTTATTTTTCTTTTCGAAGTATGATTTATTTAAAGGTGAAAAACGAAACCATAATATTCACCTATAGAATAACAAAATAGATTTAAAATTTTCGCATAACAAGCTGCTTGTCTGGTGATCAACCTAATCGGGGTAATTTGATTAAGGATCAACGGATATGACCGAGACAGCATTTATTAATTACGTGAATCAATTTGGTGAGCATCAAAAACGTTCTATGTTCGGAGGTATTGGCCTCTTTCAAAATGACGCTATGTTCGCTTTATTGAGTGAAGGTTGTTTATTCATTAGAGGTGGAAAATCATTAGATAAAAAACTGACCGATCTTGATTGTGAAAAGTATCGTCATGTAAAGAAGCAGACAACAGCAACCGTAAACTATTACGACATTACGGATCTGTTTACCTGTGAACATCCTGAATTGGATAGTATTATTCGTACTTCAATCGATAATTCAATTCAGCAGCGTAGCTTCAAGAAGTCATCAGCTAGCCGTAGATTAAGAGATCTACCAAACATGCAGCTTACGTTAGAGCGCATGGTTAAAAAGGCGGGTGTGGATGATGTTTCAATGTTTATGCAGTTGGGCGCACCTGAAGTGTTTAATAAGGTTCGCGAAGCGTACGGAAACGATGTTGACCTAAAACTACTTTGGAAATTTGCGGGTGCAATTGATGGTATTCACTGGAAACTATTACAAGAGCCACGCAAGCAGCAATTACTAAAGAGCTGCCACTAAAGAAGTTTACCTTATATGCTTAAGATTACTGTTAATAAATAAAAACCGAGGAATGTCCTCGGTTTTTTTGTTTCTGTCTTAGCCGGATTTCTTAAAAGACTAAGTATCAAAAGGCTAAGTGCTCATAGAGAGCTTATTTGCTAGGGCTTGAGCTTTAAGTATTAGTACTTGAAGCGAGCAGTGAACATAAGTTGGTCACCGTAGAAGTCGTTAATACGAGCTTCAGCACCTAAAGAGAAAAGCTCTGTAGAGTGGAAACGCGCGTAAACAGAACCTGTCCAATCATCGTTGTCATCGATAGAAACGTAACCACCTTTACCACCAACTTCTAGTTGTGGACCAAGCCATTGGCGAACACCAATGTTGATTTCCATACCGATATCAGTAGAGCTTGAGTTCTCAGGTTGAACGATACGAGCTAGCATTTCACCTGTTAGGTCTGCCCAGTTGTTTAATGGAGCGTGGAAACCAAGACCTACAGCTGAGTCGTAATCGCTTTCAAATTCTGAATCGATACGTGCTATAGCGTGAGCGTTCGGGTGAATGGACTTACTGAACGCACCACCAAATGTTACTGGGCTAGCACCGATACGTGCTTCAAAGTAATCATAGTTAAAGTTGCTCATTACCTGTGGTTGTTCATCAACAGCTAGTGCTTGACCAGAAGCCAATAGCATAGCGGTAGTAAGTAGAATTTTGCGCATAACGACCGTAAACCTATATTAGTGTTAATTCCTTTGGTTTGAGACAAATCGGCAAACCATAAACATTGAGACAGTTTAATCTAACTCACGGAAAAGTAATCCTTTAAAATGTAAAACCTTACTCATTTAGTTAAAAAACAAGCAAATTAAGGATCAGTATGTAACGGAGATCTCATGTTTAGGGCGAATGAGAAAAATAGACGAGCGAATTATCCAAAATTTGTATACATTCGGAAGGTTTTTATATCGGATGACGCTATTCTCAGTATCCATTAACCAATCAGTGCTATTCACCAAAACTGGTGCGTTTATCCGCCATTGAAGTCAGTATGCGCTCGGTATCTAAGATGGAAGTCCAGTTTAGCAATTGCTTGTCGTTGGCAATGACATAGTCAGTCAATTGTTGAGTAATCGTGTCTCTCAGTTGGTCGCCTTGCCAAGGTTTTGAAATATAGAAATCAAGTGCTGCGTTGTTAATGGCTGTGACGGTATCTTCTAGCCCAGCTTGCCCGGTGAGCAACAGCTTACGCGTTGGTTTAGTAGCGTCGTGTTGGTTGAGTTCGATCAGAAAATCAATGCCGGTTTCTTCTGGCATGATGTGGTCGCATAAGATTAACGCGAGCTTAATACCATCTTGTCCCATTTCTTTGATTACTTGCTTGGCTTCATCGACCGACTCTGCACCTTCAACCAGAAAGTTCTCTTCAAATATCGCCAAGTCCTGAAGGACACTATTGAGAACTTCAGGTTCATCATCGACACATAAAATTAGGTACTTATTCATGAGGTGCTCCTTCTTGTTTGAATGGAAGCCACACTTGCATGTTTGTATGGCTGCCTACCTCTGACTCCACCAAAATAAACCCTTGATGAGCCGAAACGATTTGTTGAGAAATGGATAACCCAATCCCTAAACCAAAGTTGCCTTCTTTTTTAGTCGTGAAATTTGGGTTGAAAATGGTGTTGATGTCTTCTTTGGCAATGCCGTGGCCAGTATCGGAGATTTGCACCACAAGAAACGCGTCGTCGCCTTTTGTCTGTTGAGAAGTGGTGATGGTCACTTTTCCTCGTTCAGATAGGGCATCGAGCGCATTGGAGATAAGGTTGGTCCACACTTGTTGCAGCGAGAGCGACTGGCACAATAAAGGCGGTAAGTCGGTATCGTAATGCTTTTCGAGTTGGTGGTGTTTAAGCCTGTTTTCGAAGATCACTAAGGTATCTTCAAGCCCTTCGTGGATATCTGTGTAGTGGCGAACTTCTTCATCTTCTCTAGCATAGCTTTTTAAGCTTTTGACCATATCGGCAATACGCTTGCTGCACACTTGAATTGAGCGGATAGAGTTTCCAACATAATGGTAATGCTCTAAGTCATTGAGCAGCTCTTTGCCTGCGACAGGGGACGCCTTTAATGTGTTTAGAACCGTAGAGTCTTGGCTTAGGTTTAGTCTCACGGCTTTTTTTGCTAAAGCACGGTCATTAATCGTCGACGTAAGATGCTTTACGAGCTGTCTTTCTTGGGCTGTTGATAGTGGCTTAGCTAACTTTGAATGTGCCAGTACGTCAGTCCCTTTATTGGACTCTGGAACGGATAGGTTTGCCAATATTTGGTCGAGATGGTCTGACAGAGTTTCGATGCTTCTTAATATGGCAGCAATCGGGTTATTCAGCTCATGTGCGACTCCCGCGACTAGCTGCCCGAGCATCGCCATTTTCTCTTTCTCGATCAGTTGTTGATGTGCAGACTCTAATGATTCTAGTGTCTGCTGCAGTTTGATCTTATTGGTGATGCTGCGTTGCAAACGTCGATTAAAATGACGGAGCAATAGATTGGTAAATAAAGGCAGCAGGGTATTGTTTGAATGCATCACCTGAGCAAAGCTATCTTTATCCAGTTTGATAACGCGAGTCTGCGTTAGGGTGATCGCCGTAGAAAACGAAGGCTCGCCTGTTACAAATGACATCCCGCCAACAATGTTCCCTTTGGAGTGACGTACCACTTCCCGCTGTTGCCCAAGTTCATCTTTCTTATAAAGAGCTGCTTCACCCTTAATGATCAGCCATAAAAAGCGATTGTCTTCGCCTTCCACAGTGAGTAGATGCTCAGGGGAATAGTCACGAATGGCCTTAGTTTTGTCATCTTTTGAAAACACATCTTGTAAGGCACTGACGACACGTTCTGCAAGGGCATTATCCGAAAGCTGGTGGTAATCGTGAATGAAACCCGATTGGAAAGAGTGAATCTTTTGCTCAATGTGCGCTCTGAGTAAGCGTTGTTGATCCAATGCATCGCTGTAAGAGAGCAGGTTTTCTGAGTCGTATTGGATAACAAAAGAGGTCAGCTCTTTTTGCGCTGATTTGAACAGAACCTGATCTTGAACCGGTTTGGTTAAACAGTGGTTGAGCCTACCTTCATTCACAGCGGTTAAAATGGATTGAATGTCTGACGAAGCGCTGACTAATATCGTTCTTGCGGTATTACTATGGGGCAACTGTTGAAGTTCAATCAGGAATTGCACGCCATTAAATTCAGAATGATGATGAGTGATCACCAAGGCAACGGTTTGGTTGTGATCATGAATATCTTCTAATGCGTGATGTGCGTCTTCTATGTTCTCGGCAGTATAAATATCGAATACAGAAGCCAACGGAGCCAGCTCCGAACGTATTCTTTCAATGCTAACCGGATTATTGTCCAAACAGATAACAGCGTATTGATTCACAGCTCAACCTTAATAGTAGCGACGTCTTTAGCCTAGCAAGAACCGCCGAATAAGGATGAGAGCTAGCCGTTAATTTATTGAGGCAATCGAAGTATCGAGCAATAGACTGATTTAACTCAATGTTTCTTGTTTGCTACTGATGGGTTAGACTAAAAAAAATAGACACGTGTAGAAAGAGAACTCATGGAACAGTTAAGAAAAATTGGTGCTATTGGCGGAGCAATCTCACTGGCACTTTGTTGGCCGCTAGCGGTTGGGCAAATTGGACAAAATGCGATTACCGATGGCGTTGCAAAGCTTAACAATTCAAGCATTCAAGCTGAGATCGTGGAATACGATAGAGGTTACTTGTCTTCCAACGTAACCACTCGTTTAACTGTGACGGATGAAAACCTGAAAGAGCAACTTGCGATTGATGGGTTGCCGAGTGAGTTTGTCATAAATAGTGCGGTTAGCCATGGTTTGGTGAGTCTAAATGCACTGTCGACGTTTGAGAATACCGATATTCTGCCTTTAACTCTGACCACTAGTACTGAGCTAAACGGCAACACTGACTTTAACTTTGAGTTAAGCCAGTTCAATCACCAAGGTTCTGATGAGAATGGGACTTCGGTCTCGATCACTAAATCGAATCTTTCTGGCCATGCGACTGTTTTAGGCCAAGTTGATTACCAGCTTTCTATCCCTTCAGTTCAAATTGATTTTGAAACCGGTGAAGAGGTAACGCTGTCTAATCTGAAAGGTGTGGGTTCAGGCCAACAAGCGAAAGGCTACTGGTTAGGTACTCAGAATTTTACTATCGATAGCTTCTTGGTTTCAGATTCTGCAATGCAGCCTTTCATGACCATTGAAAATTCTAAGTACGATTTTGAATCACATCTAGATGAAGCAACTAAGCGTCTGCGCAGCAACCTCAAGCTGGATATCGCAAATATCGAGACCAGTGAAGGCCAGTTGAACAACCTAAACGTCGATTTTGAAATGTCGAAGTTGGATAGCGAGTCGTTTGAGAAAATCTTTGAGATTTACCAATCTAATCCTGTGATGACGCAAGAAGACGTTGCAGAGATCATTCCATTTATCGATATCCTGTTTGCTAAAGGTTTCGACCTTTCAATGAACAACATGTCGTTAGAGTTAGGTAAGGGGCAGTTCGAATCTAAGTGGTTGGTGAGCGTGCCGGAAGGGACCGAAAACATCAGCAGCAACCCTTCGATGATCATGCCTGCATTAACGGGCAACGTTCACTCTAGCTTCTCAAATGAACTTGTTGAAGAGTATCCATTCATCCGTGAAGGTATCGATGAATTGCTTGTGATGGAAATGATCAAGGAAACAGACAGTGGTTATGAAATCAGCGCTGACTTAGAAAATGGAAACCTAGTGTTCGAAAATGGACAAGAAATTCCATTAATCGCTCTACTTATGCCGGTTTTTGTTCAATAAACAGAGCAGGCGTGAATACTGATAGGGTGATTTAGCAGGTTAAGCTTAAACATTTTATACGGTACAAAACAAAAGAGGTCTTAAGACCTCTTTTGTTGTTTTTATGTTGGGTAAAACATGGTATTACTTGCATAGTTATTATTTAGCAGGAGCAATCATCCCCATGGAACTTACATTAGATAACGTATTCAACTTCAGTGCTGGCCCAGCTGCACTGCCTAAACCGGTAATGAAACAAGCGCAAGCGGACTTTATTGATTGGAATGGTTTAGGGACTTCCGTGATGGAAATCAGCCATCGCAGCAAGGAATTTATTCAAGTTGCTGACGAGTCCGAACAGGACCTACGTGATCTTCTGAACATCCCAGACAACTACAAAGTTCTTTTCTGTCAGGGGGGCGCTCGTGCTCAATTCGCTGCTGTTCCTCTAAACCTTTTAGGTGATGCGACGAAAGCGACTTACATTGATGCGGGTTACTGGGCAGAAAGTGCAGTGACTGAAGCGAGCAAATATTGCGAAATCGATGTATTCAACGCGAAGACGTCAATTGATGGTAAAGCAGCGGTTGTTCCAGCTAAAGATTGGAAAATTGACCCGGAAGCTGCGTATGTACATTTCTGTCCGAATGAAACCATCGATGGTATTGAAATCAGCGAGCTTCCTCAAACGGATAAGCCAATCGTAGCGGATATGTCATCTAACATTCTGTCTCGTAAGATTGATGTGTCTCAGTACGGTGTTATCTACGCGGGCGCGCAAAAGAATATCGGCCCTGCGGGTATCTGCATTGCAATCGTACGTGATGATCTACTCGAACTCGCAAACGACGTGTTGCCGAGTATTCTGAACTACAAAGTACTTGCTGAAAAAGACTCAATGTTCAACACACCACCAACGTACGCTTGGTACCTATCAGGCCTTGTGTTCAAGTGGCTGAAAGCTCAAGGTGGCGTTGAAGCGATGGAGTTGGTGAACAAAGAGAAAGCAGCGCTGCTTTACGATGCAATCGATAGCTCAGCTTTCTACAAAAACGATGTTCACACTGCAAACCGTTCTAGAATGAACGTGCCGTTCCAACTGGCGAAACCTGAGTTAGATGGCAAGTTCCTAGAATTGGCTGATGCTGCAGGTCTGAAATCACTGAAAGGGCATAGAGCAGTAGGTGGAATGAGAGCTTCACTTTACAACGCAATGTCTCTGGAAGGCGTTCAAGCGCTGGTTAGCTTCATGAAAGATTTCGAAGAGAAATACGCTTAATCGATGATAGGGCTTTGACTGATAAATTGCTTATTTGATTTTTATTGTATCGAATGCACCGAACGAGATAGATGCCGCTTTTGCGGCATTTTTTTTGTCGTTAATAATAAAGGGTATGGTATGTTGATTTATTGTAAGAACAGTCATCCAGAGATATGACGGATGTATCAGAATGAGCAGACCTTTCTCTTAAAGCGAGAGTATCAACTGTTATTTAGGCACTTTTTACTATATAACGTGTCGCCCAAAGCTAGGTCTCTAATCATGAGCAGTGAGCGATAAGCCGCATCGCCCGGTTTATTGATGGGCGATTAAAATCCAACGTCTAATTTTTACCACAAGGAACCAAGTGTGAGGTTATTGAGTCTATTTGCGATGCTATTTCCGGCCGTTGCTTGTTCGTCCACACTTGAAATATGGGCTGGTATTAATTATGAAACGGCCGATTATGTAAAAGAACATATCGAAGCGATGACTGATCATCGTGTAGAAATTCGTTCGTTTGACGTCAACAGTATTCGTTCTGAACTGCTTGTTGCTGATCCTAGAGACAATACCTTTCCCGACGCCATCTGGGTTCCTTCTGACTTCTTAGGTCTAACTGAATATATCGATTTAGCGACGCTTCCTGATGCTTGGGTCGATACCCAACGCTATGAGAAAAAAGCGCTTGATGCAGTGGTCATCAACGGTGAGCTTAAGGCGTTACCGGTTGGTATTGGAAACCAAGTCGTTCTGTATTCGAGCAAGCCTCAAGCGCAAGTCGTGACATGGGAGAGCCTAATTGAACGCTCTGCTCAGTCCGATCAAGTGAGCGTGCTTTTTCCCAATCCAAACATGTACTTCTATCTAGCTTTCTATCAGCTTTTTTCTGAAGACTTATTATCGTCGAAGAATGTTAATGGTGAAGGGTTAGTTGCTATCTTTGATTTCATCGACATGTTGCAGCAGAAAAAAGTCATCGAATCATCGTGCAGCGATATTTGCGCGAGGCAGGGGTTCATCAATGGGGAAGTCGAGTTTTTGATTGACGGTGATTGGGCGTTCAGCGAACTCGATGCCGCCTTTGGTCGAGATTTGTACATCAATTCGTTGCCGACCTATCGTGGTGAAAGTATGTCTTCATTTAGTGGCGCAAAGGTTTTTGCTGTCACGGAAAAAGGCATGCAAAACCCAGATAAGAAATTGGCTTTGAAAGAAGTCGTTCAATACCTGCAATCAAACAGTTTCACCTATTTAGCTCACTCGAGTGCCATGGTTTCGCCGTTTTATGAGGTTAATCAACGCCGTGTTGAGGAAGGTAACCAGACACTTTCAAATATGTACGATGAGTTTCAAGCATCGCAAATGATGTCGAGTGACTACAAGATGGCGATCGTTTGGGAGGCATCGGCTCGGGCGTATCAGCGTTACAAGTCAGGGATGCCAAAGAGTGAACTGCATAAGTTTTACAATGATTTTGTTCAATATTACTCGGCGAATATGAGGGTAAGAGATTGAAGCTATCATTAAAATACACCATGGGCTTGGTGTTGCTGGCTTGCTCAATGCTTCCTGTTTACCTAGCGGGACAGTTGATTCTCAATAAACAAAACCAAAGTTCTTTAGAGCAAAAAGAAACCAAGCTGGACAACTCTACGACCGGTATTCGTCAAACCGTACAAGAGCAAATTAAGCTGACGGCGAGCCTAACTCAATGGTATTCGCATGACCGATCATTGATTAAAGCGGGTGGTAATATCTTTTTCTCGAGTGTTGTTTGGGACAAGATGGATAGCTTCAATGCGCTAGCGGAGAGTGTGTCCGCGACTTATATTCTGGACCAAAACTGGAAGCCCATTTATGACAGCAAAGGCAGCTTGTACCATTTTGAGCAGAGCCAGTTATTAGAAAGCTTGAAGCGTCCTCAATCGGTTTATGGGCAAGGGAAATTGTTCCACACCGAGTTTACCGAAACTGAAGTGGCGGATAATGCCGCTGCAGGTATCGCTTTTGTCGCGCCGATTTTACCTTATCGTTTGATAGAAGGTTCTACATACACGCCGCAGGGTTATCTTGTGGTTCTTATGGGGTATGACAGACTTAAGACTAAAGTGACGCCTTTCCTTTATCAAAATGAGTCGGTTGAGTTTAACTATATTGATTCAACGGATGCTCAATCTTCTGAACAAAGTGCGAACATTATCTCTATCGACAGCACATTCTTTACCGACAAATTGGTACTGAACGTCAAACATCATATTTCCGACAGTGAGCGTTTATTAGAGATGCAACAAGCTCAGGTGGTCTTTGTCAGAATATTGGTGGCGACGCTTGCCATCTCGATTGTGTTTGCTCTGTTCCTAAGCCGCTGGTTCTCAGGGCAGTTAAACTTGTTGGCTGAATCTGTTACGTCGTATTCGCATAACCAGTCACCGACTCATAGTGTGGATGAACATCGTTTTACAGAGTTCGTCACGCTGAGTCGTTTATTGGAAACCTTGTGGGGTCGCATACAATATCAAGTCCGTGAGCTTACCGAAAGTAACGATAAACTCGAAAGATTTAATGTTCAGCTAGAGGACTTAGTCGAAGAGAAAACCAGCAAGTTAGCTAATTCGCTCGCGCGTGAAGAATCCCAGAAGCATCGTATTTTGAAGATCGTTCAGTTTGCATCATCAAGACACGCGGCTGAATATCGGTTGATTCCTCAAATGGTCGATCAAGAGTTAAAGACATTACTTGTTCAACATTCGATTCAGTTTCATTTTAACCGGACTGGCGAGGCTGACCTGATACTCTGTGACTCACAGGGGACGGCGATCGGGTATTTTTGTTCAAGTTCATTTGATGTCCTCTGTGAAGAAGATCTTCTGATTTTTGACATGTACCAAAAACAGTTAGCTGGTTGGCTAGAGCTCGAAAATATTACACGGATTAACATGCCGACTGGCTGTTTGAATCGTAAAGCTTTTAATGAAGATCTCGAATTCAGTAAACGCAGCATTAACGACAATCAAAATCAGATTTCTTTGATCATTATTGATATCAATGGCTTGAAAACGACCAATGATGTTCATGGGCATGAGATCGGGGATGAGCTGATACAGCGCTGCGTAGACGTAATCAGCCACGAATTGACACCTGCCAGTAATCTATACCGTTTGGGTGGAGATGAATTTGCGGTGCTTACCTTAACGTCTGGTGAGTCGAGTTCGCTCAATGTCGCAAAGATGACTGAGCAGTTGTACATTGCTCAGGAGCAACAGGCAATCGAGACTAAAGCGGGTATCTCTATTCCTGTCAGATTCTCGATTGGTGCAGCCTCTAGTGATTCAACAGACGTTGAGCAATTGTTCTCAGTCGCTGATGAGAATATGTATCAGCAAAAGCGTCTTTATTACCAAACGTTGTCTGTGGTTGGGAAGTAATAATGCCAATCACGCTGACAAATAGCGATCACGATTTTCGACGTCCATTAGAGCGGAACTGCTGCGGTGTGACGTTATAATATGTTTAAACGCTTATGGGAAATGCGCTTAGTCGGGCCAACCGTTGCTTAAACACAGACGATAAAAATGAAAAAGCCCACCAATGGAAGTTGATGGGCTTTGTGTTTGTATTTAGCTTACGTAACTCAGCTAGAGCCAGAAACTCTTCAGAGGCATCTCAGAGTCAAAGTGATGAGCAATTTGCGCTTGGAGTAGCTCAGCGGTCGCAATAGCGTCAGTTAATGCATGATGCGGCGTGTAGTCGGGCAGATGGTATCGACGACGACTCTGACCCAGTCTCACTGAAGCTGGCTTCTTACCTTTCAGCTTGTTCCACAAGCCGCCAGCCAGTTTATTTTGGATCTGAGATTCAATCTCCAGCGTGTCGAGGACTGGGAACTCAATGCCTTCACCGAGTCGCACTTTCAATGCATTGTCCAAAAAGTCACGTTCGATACGACGATAGTGAACCACAGGGATATGTCCCGCCATTGATTCTAAGATCTCGCCCAACACTTCGCTAAGGTCTGGCGCATCAATGATGTCATTGTGAGTGATGCCATGAATCACGACAGACTCTTCTTCAAGTTTCTGTTTTGGTCTTAGAGTCCAGTGTTTGGCTTGTCGCAAGTAGATGCGATTGAGCGTAAATGGCACTAAACCAATGGTAATGATGCCGTCTTTGTTTGGGTTTAACCCCGTTGTCTCAAAGTCGACAGCCAAAAACATCACTTCTGAAAGTGGCGTATCAGGCGCAGGAAGAGGCTGGCTATAAAAGTGCTTTAAGCGCTCGTCTCTCGCTCGTTCAAGCTTCTGAGCAAACTTAAATGGCCAATCGACCGCAGGTGATCTGAATAGTTTGTTCATAGGCCCTACTTAAACTTGTTGCTGGCTTGATAACGGAACTTAAGGAAGTTTTGCGCATTACTTAATATTTGGAATGCATCCTTTAGGTTACGTCGTTCGAAGTCAGACAGGTTCTCTGGCTCGATGTTGTTATCAGGCTCGATGTTGTTGTCGACATCGTGTGCTTGGTGGCGAATACGAACCAGAGAGATAAACTCCAGCGCATCTTTCAAATCTTGAGCTCGGCCTTTTGGCAGAATACCGGCGTCAATAATGTCATCTAAGCGTTCGAACGAGTTCTTAGAGCGAGACGCTACCGCGAGCGAGTGAACACGAATCAAATCGGCGAGTGGCGCAGTACCACGACGCTTAAGGTTGATAGAGTTGTTGTGACGGCCATCTTTCTCCATCACGAAATCTTTGAAGAAGCCGAGCGGAGGTGTACGGTTGAGTGCGTTACGTGCAAGACACGCCAAGAAGCGATTGTTCTTACGTGCGCGTCGAACAATAAAGCTGTTCAATTGCTCGGCCCATTTCAGACGACCATAAACGCCATCTAAGTCGAAGAAGATTGAAGCATTTAACAGTGCTTTCGGGTTTGGATCATCAATCCAATCGGCAAAGCACTCTTCCCATTGTCGACGAGTCATACGCCACGTTGGGTTAGTCGCCATGATATCGCCAGTACAATACACATAGCCACACTGATCTAAGCCATCACAAATAAAGGTCGACAGCTCCTCAAAGTATTTACCGTGCTTTTTCTCGTCGTAGGTATCATCAAGAATGATTGCGTTATCTTGGTCGGTAACCAGCAGCTGCTCATCACGCCCCATAGAGCCCAGTGCGAGGAAACAGTAAGGAATAGGCGACTTGCCCAATTTCTCTTCGCCCAGTTCGATAATTCGCTGCTTAAAGCTACGACCAATTACCGACATTGCAGTACCCACCATGTGGGCGTTGGCATCTTCGTTAACTAAGCGCACAAAGCTGTCTTTTACTTGCTCGGAAAGCACCTTCAGATCTTCGATACTTTGTTGCTGGAAGATACTACTTACCAATAACAGCGAGTTTTGAGACTCATAACGAACAATATCGGTCGCTTCGATAATACCAATCGGCTTCTTATCTTTAAGCACTGGTAAATGATGCACGTTATAGCGAAGCATGGTCATCATAGCTTCGTATACGTAAGCATTGTGATCGAGAGAGATAACCTCAGGTGTCATTACGCTAGAGACTTCATCCGATGGGTCAAGCCCTTCAGCTAAAACGCGAGTACATAAATCTCGGTCGGTGATGATGCCAATCACGGGTGTTGAGTCATCTTCATCATCTTCAACGATTTCTGGATCAATGATCAGCAGGGAAGAGACATTGTCTTCGGCCATCATAGTCGCGGCTTGTTGTATCGTACGAGTCTTCTCGATCATCGGCGCTTCGCTAGTCAGTAGCGTTTTTACCTTGGATGTCGTGAGATCGTTGGCATCGTTATTACTTGAGTTTGCTTGGCGAAGACGGGCGTTGTCTTCTACTTCTACGAAATCTGCAAAGGAGTCGTAGTTGTCGTAGAGCTCTTGGAAAATTGGCTCAGGAATGCAGTAGAGAAGAGTATCTTCGGTCGCTTTTACTGGGAAACGAACCTTGTTGTTGGTCAGTAGACCCATTTGCCCGAACAAGTGGCCTTCATCAAGGCGGTTATAGAGTTCGCCTTTACGACGGTAGACTTCGACTTCGCCACTTCGAACGATGTATAAGTCATGAATTTGATCACCAAAGTGAATGATAGGGGTATCTTGGCGGTAATAAGAAATTTCCACGCTACTGGTCACTTTCGCCAACATCTCCTCAGGGAGTTCTGTAAAAGGGGGGTATTGTGCCAGAAAGTTTTGAATCTCTAATAACTCAGCATCCATAATGATCATCCATTGGTTTGTATGATTTCATGGTACAACATTTGATAATATTTTGCCGTCACAAATCAATCTGTGAGCTAAAACCTTTTTAAAGTCTTATGGATAGACTAACCTTTCAATTAATGGAGTGACAGTTTAAGGATGATAGGAATGTCGAAGTGGAAGCTTAGTTTTGTATCTGCGGTTTTTATGTTTTCTCCAAGTTTGTGGGCGGACACTAACGCGGTGGATATTTTAGATTACGACCATATTTATGCCACGGCGCATTCGGGCAGTTTAAATGAAGATGCAGGAAGTAATAATAACGCCTCGTCGTATGGATTAGGCGTCAGTTACGCGATGACGGATGATTGGTTGTTGCTGGGAGACTACAGCGCACGCTTTATTCACCCTGATGACACCACAACTCGAATTGATACGCTGATGCCAGGTGTTGGTTACCGTTACAGCATTAAGAAAGATTTAGATATAGTGGCTTACTACCTGCTTGGTATCACAAAAGGTAAGGTTGAAGATAATGACACCAACCGAACTGAATCTTCAGACACTGAGTTCATCCAAGGGGTAAAAGCTGAGCTTAACTATGGCTTTGCGAAACGTTGGATAGCTAACGGGAGTGTGCAAGTGAATCGAAGTGACCTGTTTGATGAAGAGGTCTATCACTTAGGTTTACGTTATCTAGTGACCAATAAGTTTGCGATTGGTGGGTCATATCAACATCGAGATGGTGAAGGTAAAATTCGTAGCGAGCGTACTCACGAGCTAGGAGTGGAATTTTTCCTAGAGTATTAGCCAGTAACGAAAAGGCTAAGTGCACTAATAGCTCTTATATACAAAGAGACAGACACAAAAAAGCCAGCTTAATTGCTGGCTTTTACACATCTATTGGTCTGCAAATACAGGTTTCGCTTTTCGATTAAAGAACCGCAGCGATACCTTTACATAGAGGACCCATGTTTGACTTAGTCATACCAGCAACACTGATACGGCCAGAACCAACAATGTAGATTGCGAATTCGTCTTTTAGGCGAGTTACTTGCTCTTTGCTTAGACCTGAGAACGAGAACATGCCGTTTTGACGTTCGATGAATGTGAAGTCTGCATCAACACCTTCTGATTTCAGTGTCGTTACGAATAGTTCACGCATCTCTTGGATACGGTCACGCATTTCTGCCACTTCTGCTTCCCATTCAGCACGTAGATCAGCATCACCAAGGATGTGAGTAACGACAGCACTGCCGTGGGCTGGTGGGTTAGAGTAGATAGAGCGGATAATGCTCTTAACTTGAGAGAATGCTGTCGTTGCTACGTCTGCTGATTCAGCAACCAGAGTGAATGCACCAACACGCTCGTTGTACAAGCCGAAGTTCTTAGAGAACGAGCTAGCAACAAGGATCTCTTTGTTGTATTGAGCAAAAATACGTAGGCCAGCAGCATCTTCTTCAACGCCTTTTGCAAAACCTTGGTAAGCAAAATCGAATAGAGGCAGCAGTTTCTTCTCAGCAACCAATTTAGCCAGTACTTCCCACTCTTCAGTTGTTGGGTCGATACCTGTTGGGTTGTGACAGCAGCCGTGAAGAAGAACGATATCGCCTTCAGAAGCTTTCTCTAGGTCAGCAACCATACCAGCGAAGTCTTTGTCTTTAGTTTCAGCGTTGTAGTAGCTGTATTGAGCAGTTTCGATCCCCGCAGCTGCGAAAACGCCGTTGTGGTTAGCCCAAGTTGGGTTACTGATCCAGATTTTCACTTCGCCCAGTTGGCGCTTGATGAATTCACCCGCTACGCGAAGTGCACCTGTACCACCTGGAGCTTGTGCTGTTTTAGCGCGTTGAGATGCAACGATCTCTGCGTCTGAACCGAAAAGAAGTTTCTGAACCGCTAGACCGTATTCAGCTGTACCTTCAATCGTTAGGTAAGATTTGGTTTTTTCGTTTTCAAGAAGTGCAGCTTCTGCTTTCTTTACTGTTTTAAGTACTGGTGTTTGACCATCTTCATTTTTGTAGATGCCAACGCCAAGGTTGATTTTCTCTGCACGAGAGTCTTTTTTAAACTCTTCAGTAAGGCCGAGGATAGGATCGGCGGGAGCAGCTAACACTTTTTCAAACATAATCTTCATCCATGTCAATTGAGAGGGGATAGTATCTATGGGTAGTTATACCTGTATGGAATTTTTAAGACAATACGAAGTGAACAGAAAGACCAAAAAAAATCCATTTCAATCAGATTTATTGACTAAAGAGGATATTTGATAACAAAACACCCTACGGATTAACCTATAGGGTGCAAGAAGTTAGTGGATTTTGAATAGATTACGCTGGTTGAGCAATAAAGCTTTCGCGCTCGAGTTCACTCGCTACATTTTTGCCATCTTTGTAGGTCGCAGCAATTGAAACAAACGCTTGTTCGACGACCAGAAAAGCTTGGACAACTTGCGGATCAAAATGCGTCCCATTGCCCTCTAAGATGATCTGTTTAGCTTGTTCATGAGTAAAGGCTGGCTTGTAGACTCGCTTCGAGATGAGCGCATCATAAACATCAGCTAATGCCATTAAACGGCCAGATAACGGGATATCTTCACCAGACAACTGATTAGGATAACCACTGCCATTCCATTTCTCGTGGTGAGTCAGAGATATCTCCTTTGCGACTCTTAAGAAAGAGCTACTTCCCAACTGCTTTTCTGCAATAGATAACGCTTCAGCCCCAATCGCGGGGTGACCTTTCATTATCTCAAACTCTTCGTCCGTCAATTTGCCCGGCTTCAATAACACACTATCAGGAACACCTACTTTGCCCACGTCGTGCAAAGGCGCAGATTTGTAGAGCAACTCGATGTAGTTTGGTGTTAACAAGCTTGAGTGGGTTTCTGATTTGCTGAGCTCTTGTGCGAGCACCTTGACGTACTCTTGAGTTCTTAGGATATGTGCGCCCGTTTCATTGTCTCGAGATTCAGCCAATGCCGATAAGCTCACAATGGCCACGTCACGTGTGGTTTTGACTTCGTTTTGCGCGGTTTCAAGGCTATCAAGCATGGTATTGGTCATAGATGCCATTGAGCCAAGCTCGTTGTAGCCGAAAATAGGTAAGCGAACGCCTTGCTCGCCATTGGTGACTTTGTTTAATGCGTGCTCTTGGCTTAGGAGAATACGCTTAATTAGCTTGCTCCAAAGCGTCATGATGGTTATCGCGTAGCCACCCAGTACCACAGCCAAATAAATAAACTCTTTGATCACGCTGATCTTGCCGGTGCCATCCAATAAGCGGTCAGGGTTATGTTCTAACCAGAAGATGTCTTTGACAGCAATCATCGTCAACATAGTCGTCAGTGTTACCAGAAGCACGATAACCAAGCCTATCATCTGCTTGACCAGTGAACTTCTTTCACCAACCAGTTGGAAGTCGAATTGTCCAGTCGTCTCCATTTTATCCATTTGGCTGAGCTTGGCATTCAATTGAAGAATGGTTCCGGTAAAGAAGCCGAATAGACTCATGCCAAACAGCACCTTCAAATTATTATCTATGGTGAATTCATGGCTTAAGTTGTAGTAGAGCGCGAAAGGCACACTTGCAGCAAAAAATAGCAGGGTATCGAGTTGCGCGAATCGGCCTTGCTTGACGAAGGTATGTTGCGCCAATGGGTAACGACGTGCGAGCCATAATAAGATAAACACAATACTGACTTGTGTGAAAATCTCTAACGTCGTTAAGCTATCGAGCATAGGGCACACCCGACTGCCATAGGTGCCAAACAGCACGCCAGCAATGACGTATAACTTAGTCGTTAGCGATTGATTGTAATTTGAAGTATCCATCGGTAAGCCTTTGTTCTCATTCTTATTAGATTTACGCATTCATTGATTCACGACTTTAGAATTGCGAATGATTAGCATAAGTGACGTGAATAAGACCGGAAATTCTATCGATAGCTTTCGTGGATTGATACAAGAAACTGGTTTGTGTTAGAGATTTGTTAGCTAGGTGGGGGTTATTGCAGCATTTTTATGAAGATACTGAATAGCCTCGGTCGAGGTTCGAGGCTATTCAGTCTGTGTACTGGTTAGAATCGCGAGTGATTGAGTTTGCTATCTACTTTACCCCGTTACTTTTTGAGATTGATTTCAGCTTCGATTGAGCCGGTTTCAATCTCAGGGTGAGACGCTAGTTTGTCTGCAGCCCATTGGTTGATGTGTTTCAGAATAGCAGACACCGCGTGTTTTTCCGTTGGTGCTTGGTCTTGTTCGACATCGATCTTTTGCTTTGGATGTGAGCCTGTCGCATCTTCAGCAATATGGAGCCAATCTGGGTGCCAGTAATATGGCTGACCGCTCGGTGTTGTCCAACTGTGAACACCGTTTGACTCTCCTTTATAACTTAATTGGTCTGCTTCTATTTTTTTCATTGTTATCTCGCATGTTTTTGGGTTACATCAAATTATTGAGGTAGAAAGCCAACTTAGCTCCAAACTTAGCAAAGCTTACAAAGTTATCTGTGAACCATTTCACACTATTGTGGAAATTAGGTGCGATCATATGGATAGCAGCAATAGTTGTTGGCGTAAGTGATAAAATCACCGGCTCACAGAATTTCTCTAGGTAGTACAATTAGATGGCGCGTTATGAAGAGCTTGCAAAGGATATTCGAACTCAGATAGCCAACAATACGTGGCGATCCGGAGAGAAGATCCCTTCGGTACGCATGAGTTGTCGAAATTACAACGTCAGCAATAGTACTGTCTTACAAGCCTACCAGTTGCTAGAAAGCGAAGGGTGGATCATCGCTAAACCTCAGTCGGGCTACTTTGTAGCGCCAAGGCTGGACGGCGTTGACTACGCACAGCCACTCGTTAGTGAAAAGAAAGCCATTAATGACCGCTTATTTGATTTCTTGAAGTCGAGTTCAGCCGAAGGTGTGATTCCTTTCGGCTCTGCATTCCCAGATCCCGACCTTTTCCCGTTACCTACCTTGACTCGAAACCTTGCCAGCGCGGGTAGGAAGATGACTGGCGCGAGTGTGATAAATAATTTACCACCGGGCAGTGAGTCCTTGAGAAGGCAAATCGCACAGCGTTATCTGCAGCAAGGGATCACGGTTAATCATCAAGACATCGTGATTACGTCGGGTGCTATGGAGGCGCTCAACTTGAGCCTGCAAACGGTCACCAAGTCGGGTGATAACGTCGTGATTGAGTCTCCCGCATTCTATGGTGCTCTGCAGGCTGTCGAGAGGCTCGGGCTTAACCCGATCGAAGTGGACGTTTGCCCAATCAATGGGTTGAATATAGAGCAGTTTGAAAACGCGCTACAAAACCAAGATGTTAAAGCGTGTTGGCTGATGACGACTTTTCAAAACCCAACGGGAACCAGTTTGTCGGAACAGGCAAAGCGCCGTGTGGTAGAGATTGCAGAACAGCATGGAACCTACATTATTGAAGATGACGTGTATGGCGATCTTTATTACGAAGGGCATAAGCCGAAGCCACTAAAGGCCTTCGATAAGACCGATTCCGTCTTGCTTTGTGGGTCGTATTCAAAAAGTTTGTGTCCTGGTTATCGAGTAGGGTGGGTTGTGAACACGCGTTTTAACGACGCGATTCAAAAGTTACAGCTTCTTTCTACGTTATCGAGTAGCGCTCCTGTTCAACTTGGTGTCGCTCATTTCTTAACGCATGAAAGCTACGACAATCACCTTCGTAAACTGCGTAAAAACCTTGTCGTCAGGAAAGAGCGATTTATCGATGTCATTAAGCAGTACTTTCCGCATTCAATCGAGATGGAAGAACCGGCTGGTGGCTACTTGGTATGGATTCGTTTCTCTGAAAAATTCGACAGCCAACAGTTTCATCAACTGGCTATCGAGCAAGGAATTAGCGTCGCATCTGGTGATCTTTTCAGTGAGCAGGGCAGAGTAGATAACGCGATACGATTGAACTTCTCTTATGAACTGACAGAAGAGAAAGAACAGGCGCTCATCTGGCTTGGCAAACTGGCACATCAACTTACGCACTCGTAAAACCTTAAGTCCCTCATAAAAAAGACAATCATTCCAACTGTACGGGTTGTTTGTGGTGTAACTGTACGCCTAATTGACCAAAGAGTTGTGATTCAATAACGGTAGACCAAATATTGGAGATACCGTTATGTTGAAAATGACTATGGGAAATGAAGTTAAGCTGATTATTGTCGCGATTGTGTGTGCGCTTCTGCTTATTCTCGGCCACGTACTGCTAGCAAAAGCGTTCGCTGATATGGCGTGGGCGGAATACACCACTGCGGCTATTCCGTTCGTTATGATGGCAATCTGCGGTCTCGCAATAAAATACGCTATCGACCAAGATGTTGATTAGTTTTTGAATAACTAGTCTCTGATGCTGATAAGCAGAAGCAGCCGTCGTTTTGTTTGTTCTTAACTTTTAATATCGAATAGGTTTCGAATTAGAAGTTTGCAGAGCGTGGTGTACGTGGGAATGGAATCACGTCACGAACGTTACCCATACCTGTTACGTAAGATACTAGACGCTCGAAACCAAGACCGAAACCAGCGTGTGGCACTGTACCGTATTTACGTAGGTCGCGGTACCAGCTCATGTGCTCAGGGTCGATACCCATAGCAATCATACGCTCGTCTAGAATGTCTAGACGCTCTTCACGTTGTGCACCACCGATGATTTCACCGATGCCTGGTGCAAGTACGTCCATTGCTGCAACTGTTTTGCCGTCGTCGTTTAAGCGCATGTAGAAAGCTTTGATGTCTTTCGGGTAGTTCTTAACAATAACAGGTGCTTTGAAGTGCTCTTCAGCTAGGTAACGCTCATGCTCAGAAGACATGTCGATGCCCCACTCAACGTCAAACTCAAATTTCTTACCAGAGTCTAGTAGGATTTGGATTGCGTCAGTGTAGTCAACTTGTGCGAAATCAGCGTCTACGAATTGCTCTAGACGAGTAATTGCTTGCTTGTCGATGCGAGAAGCGAAGAACTCAAGGTCATCGCGGCGCTCTTCAAGAACAGCAGCGAAAACGTACTTAAGCATGTCTTCAGCCAGTTTCGCTACATCGTTAAGGTCTGCAAACGCAACTTCAGGCTCAACCATCCAGAACTCAGCTAGGTGGCGGCTTGTGTTTGAGTTTTCAGCACGGAACGTAGGACCGAACGTGTAAACCTTGCTTAGTGCACAAGCATAAGCTTCAGCATTAAGTTGGCCAGATACTGTTAGGAACGTCTCTTTACCGAAAAAATCTTCGTTGAAGTCTACGTCGCCTTTTTCAGTGCGTGGTAGGTTTTCCATGTCTAGCGTAGAAACACGGAACATTTCACCAGCGCCTTCTGCATCAGATGCAGTGATAAGCGGAGCAGAAGTCCAGAAGAAGCCTTGCTCGTGGTAGAAACGGTGAATCGCTTGAGATAGACAGTTACGTACACGTGCTACTGCGCCAATCACGTTTGTACGTGGACGTAGGTGAGCAACTTCACGAAGGTATTCGATAGAGTGACGTGTCTTAGCCATTGGGTAAGTGTCAGCGTCTTCAACCCAGCCTACAACTTTAACGTCAGTTGCTGCTAGTTCGAAGTCTTGACCTTTCGCAGGAGACTCAACAATCTTACCCGTTACTTCAACAGAGCAGCCAGTTGTTAGCTTTAATACTTCGTTTTCGTAATTATTAAGATTATTAGGAACCACGGCCTGAATCGGGTCGAAACAAGAGCCGTCATAAATGGCAAGGAAAGAGATTCCAGCTTTGGAATCACGACGTGAACGGATCCAGCCGCGAACAGTTACTTCACTGTCTACCGCTAGCTTGCCGCCAAGTACGTCTGTTACAGGCGCGTAAGTCATGTTGATTTCATTCTCCATTGAGGGACAAATTCAACTCAAAGTCTCTGGCATTGCTGCAAATAAATATACATTTGCACAATAATTAGCCGAAACATTAAGTTGTATAAACTTTTTAAATCGATTGAACATATTACCTGTCATACCGACAGCTTCAACCTTTATTCTTGCTTGGTGAAAGAAATATTGTGTCTACTGACGATAAATAGGTTTGAGGGTGTGTTTTTTGTTCGATCTTAGCGTCAGCCTTACCTTTCACCCTATGTGAGCTGCTGAACGAGCATGGCGTAATCGAAACCTTTGTTTTCAATAATGGGAGTGTGATTGTGTTGAGACTCACTCTACATTGGCGCGGATTCAGTCATTTTGGACTTGATCACCTTCTTAATTTCCCACTAAAGCAACAAGAGGAGTTTAATATCTACGTGTTAATTACGCCGCCTTAACCCCTGCATTCTCTCTACACCCGCACTTTTCGAGCGCTCGCTCATTCAAGAAAAACAGTCGATCAAATTATGTCTCAACAAGGCAGAACTGGCTGTACAAGTAAAAGAGAATTACATGCTTAATTATTTAAAAAAACACTGGTTATCAAACGTTAAAGGAGATTCATTATCTGGGATTGTGGTTGCACTCGCATTGATCCCTGAAGCCATTGCATTTTCAATTATTGCAGGCGTCGACCCTAAAGTAGGGCTCTATGCCTCGTTCTGTATTTGTGTCGTCACTGCTTTGGTTGGCAGTCGTCCGGGAATGATTTCTGGTGCAACAGGCGCTATGGCGCTATTAATGGTCACCTTGGTGAGAGAGCACGGACTAGAATATCTACTCGCCGCTTCATTTCTAGCTGGTGTCATTCAAATCGCGGCTGGATACCTAAAGCTTGGTAATCTGATGAATTTCGTTTCCAAATCGGTGATTACTGGATTTGTTAACGCGCTCGCCATTCTAATTTTCATGGCCCAACTTCCTGAATTAATCAACGTCCCTTCAAGCGTTTACGTGTTAGTCGCTTTGGGTTTGGCGATCATTTATCTGCTTCCTTATTTCCCCAAGTTTGGTCGCGCAATACCTTCTCCACTGGTCGCGATTGTTACCCTGACAATCATTAGTTTGCTCTTCGGCTTAGATGTGAGAACGATTGGCGATATGGGCAAGCTTCCCGATTCACTGCCTGTGTTCTTGATTCCTAATATTCCATTCACGTTTGAGACGCTTGCAACCATCCTGCCATATTCGATTGCTCTGTCTCTGGTTGGCTTGTTGGAAACCTTGATGACAGCGACCATAGTCGATGACCTGACTGATACTGAAAGCAATAAAAACAATGAGTGTAAAGGGCAGGGCGTTGCGAACATCGTGGCTTCCCTTTTTGGTGGAATGGCGGGCTGCGCAATGATCGGTCAGTCGATCATTAACATCAAATCAGGTGGCTTAACCCGATTGTCCAGCATGATTGCTGGGGTGGTTTTGTTGCTAATGGTGGTGTTTGTTTCTGATTGGTTGAAGCTGATACCGATGGCCGCTTTAGTGTCTGTGATGATCATGGTTTCAATCGGCACGTTTTCATGGCGCTCTGTTGTTGAGCTTAAAGACCACACACTCCCAACCAATGTAACCATGTTAGCAACCGTGGCGGTGGTGGTGTTTACTCACAATCTCGCAATAGGTGTTGCGGTTGGCGTGGTGCTATCGGCTCTGTTTTATGCGCATGCTAGCAAATCCATGGTCTTTATATCCGATGAAGTCGTGACTAACGAAATGCACACTACCCACCGAGTAAAAGGCCATGTCTTCTTTGCTTCTTCAGATGCGTTTGTCGATCTATTTGATTATGACAATGCGACCTCTTTAGTGACCATCGATATTTCGGATGCGTCTTTCCTAGATAACACTTCAGTTGAAGCGCTTGATAAGGTCGTATTTAAGTTCCGTAAAAAGGGCGCTTATGTAGAAGTCGCAGGAATGGATACCGTGAGTGCGAATCTGATATTCAAACACGCGATGTACCACAAGCATAAAGATTTAACTGCGGTTTCCATTACGCACTAATCGTGGTTTAAGGTATTTTAAAAGCCTAAAAGCCTAAAAGCCTGAACTAGACATTGTTATGAAGATAAAGCGCTCATCATTGAGCGCTTTTTTGTTGATGTCGGTAGGGGAGTTCTAACGACCTATGACTGACCTTTGTCGTTGGTCTTTGAGTTCGATAAGGTGAATTGGTTGATAAGAGATTCAAGGTGATCAGACAGCTCTTCTAAATCATTACTGATTCCACGAGTTTCAGCCGCAGACTGCGATGTGTTGTCGGCGTGAGAAGTGATGGTTTCAACCTTTTGTTGAACATCTTCGGTCGCGTGTGTAGTGGATTGCGTCTGTTGTTGAATATTTTTCGCATGAGCCAGCACTTGTTTCATTTCTTCAACGACGCCGTTCATTTCAACAGACAGTGCGTCGATATCTGTTGAGCTTTGATGTGCTTGCTCGCAAACGCGATCGGCAGAAGTCAGCGACTCTTCACTGCCTTGCTGGAACTGATGAATGATTGACTCAATACTGCCAGTTGCCTCCGCCGTTCGTGATGCAAGATTTCGAACTTCATCTGCCACTACCGCGAAGCCCCGACCTTGCTCTCCCGCACGAGCCGCTTCAATCGCCGCATTTAAGGCTAGAAGATTGGTTTGGTCGGCAATGCCACGAATCACGCTCAATATTGAAGAGACCTCTCCGGTTTGCTCATTGAGTGTCAGTATCTTGTGTTTCACTTCTTCTATGCTACTGACTAGGTTCTTTATCTCACTACTTGCATCATGTGCTTGGTTCGCACTTTTACAGGCCACATCAGCGGTATGATTGATGAGTTCTGACGCGGTTAAAGTGGCTTGTTCTACATTGACTTGTTGCGCCTGTATCCCTTCGATATTGTTTTGTACTTCAGCGGTTTCGTTTTGTTGATCGCTGGCGGCTTGCTCGGTAATTTGTGCAACACTGGTCAGTTGGTTGGCAGACGCATTCAGTTTGTGCGAGGTGTCTTGTACCTTCTCTAAGCTGTCGGAAACCGTGCCCATGAACGAGTTGATGGAGTTAGCAAGCGTGCCAATTTCATCTTTGCTTTGCTCTGGCAGCCGAGTGGATAGGTTTTTATCACTGCTGACTTGGGTCATAAAGCGAGAGGTTTGTTGAAGCGGGCGAACGATTATCTTACGAATCAATCCCATAGTAAGAACGAATCCGGCAAAGGAGATCACCGCCATGATACCGATCGCTGTCATCGTTTGAGTATTGATCAGCGAGTTGACATGGCTAAGGTTATATTCAAGTCGAATTGCACCTAATACTTCCCCTTCTGGCGCCATATGACATGCCACACAATTGGTGCCGCGATAGTTCTCGCTCGACTTCATTGGCAGAGCAATAACCAAGCCTTTTCCCCAATCGGCAGAAAAGGGTTCGATAACGGTTTCACCCGCTAGCGCTCGTTTATCAATATCATCCATAGGTGTTTGGTTGTCATTGCCAGGCCCATATAACTTACTCACCGCATCAGCACGCAATACACGAACATTTTCAATGCCTTCTTGAGCTAACGCTTTCTGACGAAGGGTCTCTTTTTGTGCCATGGTGCCAGTGAGCATCATCATATTGAGGCTATCGAAATAGTTGCTCGCTTTATCGTGAAGCTGCTCACTTAACACTGAGTTTACAAGTTGCTTTTGTTGCGAATATTGGAAATAGGTCGATATTGCCAGCAAAAAGGTGAACACGATGGCGAGGGCCACTAGGATTTTAAAGGTGATTGTTGAGCGCATAAGGTGTTTGTTTTTATTAATTATAATGACGCAAATACTGTACTAGTAAGAATTCCTACCACCTATGGGGTATAACGAATTGTGTGACCACACTCCGGTTGTGGTTATGCTTCTGTGATGTAGCAAGTTTGTGCGGAACCTGGTGTTGAAATGGAACGCGCTTCAAGCTCCTCGCTGTTCTTAAAACAGACTGTTGTTTTGGGAAAATTGAAGTGCAGCATCGAGTTTTGATTGTGCTGATAATTAGAAAAGCCTAGGTTGTTAATTAGCTCGATGTATTTGTCCGCTTGTCTTTTATCAATAAAGACTATTGTTTTAGACGACTTAGTGGTCAATTTATATCCAAATGGTTGTTTTGTTCAATTTAATAGCAAAAATTGTGGTTATAGCGTTGTGTTTCGAGGCTCATTCGATAAGATGAAAAGACCTCTATGATAGAGGTAGGGCAGCAACGGATACGCTGCTTCAAATACTATGGAATGTGACTTATTGGACACATACATGAAATTCAAGATTACATCACCGATTATTGAACCTACGGAAGGTTCACCACATCAGTTAATGCTTACTCACGCTTCTCGTTTTACCTCTTTTAAGACAAGCTCCCCTTTGAACGCCCTGTTCGACAACGTCTCTGCACGCTTCTTTACCGCTTATCGCTCCTATTGTTATTCGTTTTATAACTTTATTTCTATCTGAACTCCTTTGTCATCCGCTCGATGAACGAAGACTCACATCTATAAAAACTAAACAAATAAGTTAAAAACAATGAATATTAAAATGATGGGTAGCTCCCTAATTATCGCTGGTACCGCTCTCGGTGCTGGTATGCTTGCGATCCCAATGGTATTAGCTCAATTCGGATTGCTTTACGGCACACTGCTTATGGTACTGATCTGTTTCGGTACGACTTACGCAGCATTACTACTTCTAGAAGCGACCATCAAAGCGGGTGGCGGTCTAGGATTAAACTCTATTGCCCGAAAAACCTTGGGTAAACAAGGTCAGTTGCTTACCAACGGCTTGCTATACGCGTTGTTGATTTGCCTATTAATGGCTTACATTCTGGGCGCAGGTGACTTGCTGAGTAAGTTACTGTCTAACTTTGGCGTCGAAATTACCGCGACTACCAGCCAAACCGTGTTTACCTTGCTTGCTGGCGCAGTAGTCGCAAGTGGTACTGGTGTGATTGATAAGCTCAATCGAGCATTGTTCTTCGTGATGCTTGCTAGTTTGTTTGCAACCATGGCCTTCTTAGCGCCGAGCATGACTCAAGAAAACTTGATGCAGGTAACCAGCCATGACCACGTTGACCTAATCAAAACCAGTGCCATCCTGTTTACGAGCTTTGGCTTTATGGTGGTGATTCCAACCTTGGTTTCTTACAACCACGAAGCGACAGACAAACAGCTGCGTAACATGGTGATCATCGGTTCTCTGATCCCATTAGTGTGTTACTTGTGTTGGTTGTTTGCGGTAGTGGGTAACTTGAGTGAAGAGCAATTCCGTAGCTTTGAGAACGTATCAGATTTGATGGCGGCGTTTGATGCTCAGTCTCCTTGGGTGGGTAACGTCTTGTCTACCTTCACTGGCTTGGCGTTGTTGACTTCTTTCTTTGGCGTAGCAATGGCGTTGTTCAACCAGAACAAAGACATGTTCAACCAAAATACAGCGGTAACGTACTGCATTAGCTTTATCTTGCCGTTGGCGGGTTCATTGCTTGCTGCAGACAAGTTCCTACAAGTGCTGAATTACGCAGGTATCATCTTGGTGTTCCTAGCGGTGTTTGTTCCTCTGGTGATGGTTCACAAGCAGCGCTTCATGAAAGTTGCTGATGACCGATACCGAGCAGAAGGTGGCAGCGCAATGATGTTGTTCTCACTGCTGTTTGGTTGCTTCCTGCTTATCTCACAAGTGATCTAGTTCTTTGGTCCATTATCTAAGATGCGAATCGAGCATCTTAGATATAAGTGGCCGGAATTCAGATACAAAAAAGGAACGCATCGGCGTTCCTTTTTATTATCTGCTGATTAAAAACAGATTGATTCAACGGCTATCAACAAACAACCTTAACAGCCAAACCACCTTGAGAAGTCTCACGGTATTTAGCGTTCATGTCTTTACCTGTTTCTAGCATTGTTTCGATAACTTTATCTAGAGAAACAGTAGGAGCAGAAGAACGACGAAGTGCCATACGAGTCGAGTTGATTGCTTTAACTGCAGCAATACCGTTACGCTCGATACATGGTACTTGTACTTGGCCAGCAACTGGGTCACATGTTAGACCTAGGTTGTGCTCCATGCCGATTTCTGCAGCCATACATACTTGCTCAGGGCTACCACCCATAAGCTCAGCAAGACCAGCAGCAGCCATAGAGCATGCCACACCAACTTCACCCTGACAGCCAACTTCAGCACCAGAGATTGAAGCGTTACGCTTGTAAAGACCACCGATCGCGCCAGAAGCTGCGAAGTAACGGATGTAATCTTTCTCTGTCACTGTTTGGATGAACTTATCGTAGTAAGCCAATACAGCAGGGATGATGCCACATGCGCCGTTTGTTGGTGCCGTAACTACACGGCCGCCAGCTGCATTTTCTTCGTTTACTGCGAAAGCAAACATGTTTACCCAGTCAACAACCGACATTGGATCATTGGTTGTTTTTTCTGAAGTCATTAGCTGTTGGCGAAGTGCTGCTGCACGGCGAGGAACACGTAGTGGACCAGGCAGGATACCTTCAGTATTCATACCGCGATCCATACACTCACGCATAGTTTTCCAGATGTTAGCGAAGTAAGTGCGAGACTCTTCGTCTGAGTGGAACGCTGCTTGGTTTTTCATAACCAGTGTACTGATAGAAAGACCGCTTTCTTTGCACTGATTAACCAGCTCTTCAGCTGTTGTGAATTCGTAAGGTGCTTTGATTGGGTTTTCTTCTTCTTTGCCGAAGTTCTCTTCGTCAACGATGAAACCGCCACCAATTGAGTAGTACGTTTTTGAGTATGCAACTTCGTCACCAACCCATGCATGAATGCTCATGCCGTTCTCGTGTAGAGAAAGGTTGCTAGTGTGGAAGTTCATACCGCCATCGCGTGGGAACGATACTGTATGACAGTGCATGCCAACAGGAAGGCGCTCAGTTTCTTCTACGCGAGCAATGAAGCCAGCAATAGAATCGATATCAACACGCTCAGGAGTATTGCCAGCAAGACCCATGATGATTGCGATATCTGTGTGGTGACCTTTCCCTGTCAGTGATAGTGATCCATATACGTCCACGGTGATTTTAGTGATGTCGCGCAATTTTCCCATTGAACGTAGGTCATCAATAAATTCTTTACCCGCTTTCATTGGTCCAACTGTGTGTGAGCTCGATGGACCAACACCGATTTTATAGATATCAAATACACTAATCATAGCGATTACCTCAAAAAGAGAGCCTCCCAAGGGGAGTAGGGAGGCTCATTTATTATCATTATATTTTTTGTCTAATCTCGCGATATAAGATGGATGCCATCTTATAAAAAGGGCTTGAGATTAAAGAGCGCCGTAGATTACAGAACTAATAGCCGCTAGACCACATAAAGCTGTAAAGATTTGCACAGGTGCTGAAGTTTTGTACTTAGCCATAGCTGGTACTTTCTGCATCGCGAACACAGGCATTAGGAACAGGATAGCTGCAATCATTGGAGCACCCATTGTTTCAATCATACCTAGGATACTTGGGTTAACTACTGCAACAATCCAAGTTGTAACAACGATGAACGCTAGAGATGCTTTTTCAATCTTAGAGATTGAAGAACCAGAGCGAGACTTGATTAGACCAACAAGACCTTCGTGAGCACCTAGGAAGTGACCGAAGTAGCTAGAAGTAATCGCTGCGAATGCTACAAGAGGACCCATGTAAGAGATAAGTGGAGACTCATGTACGTTTGCTAGGTAAGAAAGAACAGAGATGTTCTGTGCTTGCGCTGTTGCTAGTTGCTCTGGAGATAGAGAAAGCACTACAGAGAATACGAAGAACATTACAAAACCCATCAGCATCATTGCTGCGCCACCAGTGATCGCGTCAGTTTTCTTAACTGCGTCATCACCGTATACACGACGTTGCTCTTTAGAGAACTGTGAAATGATTGGGCTGTGGTTGAAAGAGAACACGATGATTGGAATAGCAAGCCAGATAATAGAAGGCATTGTTGACCATTCTGGGCTTACGTCCATCATTGAAGTGTTCCAATCAGGAACTAGGTAAAAAGATAGCGCTAGTAGGATGAATACTAGTGGGTAAACCATTGCTGAAGTTGCTTTAAGCATCAGCTCTTTACCGAATACAACACCTGCTGTCATAGCAAGGATAAGTGCACCAGAAAGAAGAGGACGTGGAATAGATTCCATACCCATTTGGTTTACTAGGAAAGAATCAACTGTGTTTGTGATACCAACACCGTAGATAAGAACGATCGGGTAGATAGCGAAGAAGTAAGCAAAAGTAATAATGTTTGCGCCAGTCTTACCGAAGTGCTCTTCAACTGTGTCTGTAATATCAGCTTCAGGGTTTTTAGCAGACAGTACGAAACGAGCTAGAGATTTGTGTGCGAACCAAGTCATTGGTGCCGCAATTAGAGCTAGGATAACTAATGGCCAAAAACCACCCGCACCAGCTTTGATTGGAAGGAATAGTACGCCAGCACCAACTGCTGTACCGAATAGTGATAAACACCAGGTAAAATCTTTATAGTTAAACTTGCTTGAATCTTTAACGGCATTTGCCGAAGAAGTTGTTGTGTTCATGTTAAATTACTCATTTTTTGGAACAGGAAATAAGTCGGGGCTAATTCTGCAGAATTTTCTTCTGCAAAAAATAGATCTAAATCATGTAATGAAACGGCGTGTCACATGATATGCGAAAAACGGACTTTTGATCACGAAAATAGCGTGCCACAGGTGATTTATGTTTATGCTTGGTATTACTTTTATTTATGCGAAAGGCGGATTGTATAGATTTATACCAGGGAAACGTTTGCGTAAAATTGCATTAATAAATCTGTTCCATAGGAAGTCTGGATTTTGTTAACAGAGATTAAACAAAACGTAGTTGCTATGTAATTTGTTGCACTACATGTTGCTGCAGTGAATGGATGATTTGCGCCGTAACGCCCCAAATTAGGTGCTCTTGGAAGGGCATAGCAAAAACTCGATGCTTGATTTGTTTAAAGTTAACAGTGTGGCTGTGTAACTTGGCTTGGTCTAAAACATAGGTAGCGGGCACCTCAAAAATTGAGGCAACTTCGTTCTCATCGATGATGGCTTTATAGTCAGGATCGACCATGGCAACAATCGGCGTCACAGAAAATTTACTAATAGTACTCAATGCAGGTAATTGCCCAACAATTTTAACTTGATCCGATCGAATTCCCACCTCCTCATGGAGCTCTCTGAGTGCAGTGAATTGCATAGAAGGGTCAGAAAGTTCGTGTTTACCACCAGGAAAGCTGACTTGGCCGGGGTGATGCTTTAAATGAGCCGCTCTTTTAGTAAAAATGACATGTAAACCATCTTCTCTTTCAACTAAACCTACCACCACTGCCGCTTTACGTAATTGCTCGCCACTGATGTGCGAAACACGCTCTACTGACTCTGGGTGATAGCCAACGGTAGGGTTAAGTTGGAATTGCTGAAGGAAGTTTTCTTTATTCATATCAAGCCAATATATTGATTATTATGATTTTAATTATAGACATAACCGTGGGTTGATTACCAATATTGAGTTTTTCTTCATTCACTTTCCCTCTTTTAGTTATTAATTGGGCGTCATGAGGGGCTGTTTACCGATGAATCTCCTCAAAATGACGATTTTTGCTATATTCAATATGTGCATACAGGCGAGTAAGCGTTATCGATGTCATAAAATTGGGTGACGAAACGTAGATTTTTTGTTTAAGAATTTGATAACAATAACTTAGTGGACCATTCTAAAAAGAAATAGAAGAAAAGGTATGAGATGAAAGGAATCATATTCACCGAATTTTTAGAGCTTGTTGAAGACAAGTTTGGGCTAGAGCTTTTGGAAGAAGTTCTAGAAATGTCAGAAGATGAAGGAATCTATACGTCGGTCGGCAGTTACGACCACAAAGACCTTGTCAGGTTGATTATCAACTTGAGTAAGAAAACCGATATTGATGCGGCAAGCTTGCAACGCGTGTTTGGGCAGTCTGTATTTAAGAACTTACTGGCCTCATTACCGAATAAAGCGAGCCTTGCTCACAGCAATACCACCTTTCAATTTATTCAGCACGTAGAGCGTTACATTCATGTTGAAGTGAAGAAGCTCTATCCGGATGCTGAGCCACCTGAATTCAGTTTTATCACCACGACCGAAGCACAACTTGTTTTTGACTACAAAAGCGCAAGGTGTATGTCTCATGTTTGCTTAGGGCTTATTGAAGGATGTGCTGAATACCACGGTGAATCTATCGCGGTGGAGATGACGCCACAAAATGATGACCAAAGCGTGGTTAGGTTTAATCTCAAAGTAGAAAAGTAATATGGATCTGGCATCTGCCCTAGAGAAGAAGCTTAAGCGTCAAATCGCGGCAAGAAAAGTGGCTGAAGGATTGTTGGAACAGAAGAGCCTCGAACTGTTCGAGGCTAACCAACAACTTGAGCTTGCTTTGCGTCAGTTAGAAAAGCGCTCCAACGCGAATATACGCCGCATTGAATTCCAAGAACAAATCGACAACCTGTTGATTGATTTTGGGCGCGCGTTTCTAAGAAATGATCTCGATGATGTCATGCTATCTGAACTAACGACCAACGTGACTAACAGTTACTTAATCGAAGCCAGTCGTTTGATTCTACCTCCCAAGCTCATCCCTCAGTTACAGACCTATGATTATGGCGATGAGACTGTCGAGGTGTTAGAGCAAGACATTCAAGAACCTCATTGGCAAGACAACCTACTGACCGTGCCCTTAGAGGTTGAAAAAGTCATAGTTGGTGCGTTAATCGTCAGAGTCAGATTGTTAGACCAAGACTACGAGTTTATCCAAAGCCAACTGTTGTTGGTCACGGACCTTATCTGCAGTGTCTTAACCCATCAACTAGCAATCAACCGAAATATTGAATCACGTAAACGAGCGGAAGAGTCCGAAAGGGCAACGCGTGACTTTGTGGCCATGATTAATCATGAGTTAAGAACTCCACTTAATGGCTTACTAGGCAGTGCCGAGTTGATCAGTGATACCGAACTGAATAGCTCTCAGCGTGAGATAGTGAACAACCTGAGCCAATCTGGAGAGTTTCTCCGAACCATCATTAATGATCTATTGGATTACAGCAAAATCAATGCAGGGATGTTGGAGCTTATTCCAAAGAAATTTGCCCTACGTGATTTGAGAAACACGATTGAAAGCATCTTCGTCAATCGAGCAATTGAGAAGCAGCTCGAATTCAATATCAGTGTTACGTCAAACGTTCCCTCCCATTTCCAAGGCGATTTAGAGCGCATCACACAACTGTTTGTGAACTTAATAGGTAATGCGATTAAATTTACAGAAGAAGGGCATGTGAATGTTGATATTGAGTGGGACAAAAACCAATTTGTTTTCTCTGTAGAAGATACCGGAGTCGGAATTGCTGAATCAGCACATAAGACGCTGTTTGAACCTTTTACGCAGGCAGATAACTCAAGTAGTCGGAACTATGAGGGTACAGGACTTGGGTTAGCGATTTGTCGCAAACTGGTGGCTCTGATGAATGGTGATATTGGGGTGACCAGTGTCGTTGGTTCAGGCACGACGTTTACCATCTCGATTCCTCTTCAAGTTGTCGATGTTCCGGCAGAGAGTGATAGTGTCGCCAAGGGCTTTGAGTATGAGGCGGAATTGTCACTACTTAAAGTGCTGGTGGTTGATGATATTAAGATGAACCAGATCATCATCCAACAGATGCTCCGTAAACATGAGATTGAACCAGCTATTGCAAGTAATGGTGTCGAAGGGTTTGAGCTCGCGTCAGACAACGAATACGACATTGTATTCATGGATTGCAGAATGCCTGTTATGGACGGGTTTGAAGCAACAGAGAAGCTAAGAGAGAAGGGTTACGTTAAATCTATTGTGGCACTGACCGCCGGAACGACATTGGAAGAACGCGAACGTTGTATTCAGTGTGGAATGGATGACATTTTGAGTAAGCCTTACACCGCCAACGATCTGAAAGAGATGCTCAAGAAGTGGGGTGTCTCAGCGGTGAAGGTCGCTTAAACACGCGAATAAAGCGTTGTGAGTTATGTACTCTAACTTACAGACTAAAAAACCGAAGTGATCTTACGATCCTTCGGTTTCTTTTTATATCGAACTTTTGCTAGCCGTTAAGCTACGGAACTCGTCATTAAGTCGCGGAACTCGCAGTTAATGACACTAGGTTTAGCAATCTTCAAGTACCGGTAGAATTCGACTCAGCTTATCCAGTGTTTCTTGGTATTCAGAAGCACAATCACTATCAAATACCACACCACCGCCAGCCCAAGCATAAAGCGTGTTGTTCTCGGCGACTAATGTACGAATGGTAATACTGGTATCCATTCTGCCATTTCGGCTGATGTAGCCAATACTGCCGCAGTACGCTGAACGTCGATGCGGTTCTAACTCTTCAATGATCTGCATCGCGCGAACTTTTGGTGCGCCAGTAATCGAGCCTCCAGGGAAACAGGCTCTCAGAAGGTCAGTTGCAGAGTATTGGTCATCAAGGTCCGCTCGTATCGTGCTCACTAAGTGGTGCACGGCAGGGAAGCTTTCAATATCGAAGAGCTTTGGTACATGCACTGTGCCCGGTTTTGCTACTCGGCCAATGTCATTACGAAGTAGGTCGACGATCATCAAGTTTTCCGCCTGATCTTTATCGGCGCTTGCTAGGTCTTGCGCGTTGGCATTATCAATCATCGGGTCCTCAGAACGAGGTCGTGTGCCTTTGATTGGCTTGGTTTCAATGACGTTGTCTTTGAGTTCTAAGAAACGCTCTGGCGAAACACTGATGATTGCGCAGTCGGCCAAACGGATAAAACCCGAAAAGGGCGCTGAGTTGTACTGTTCTAACTTGTCATAAGCCAGCCATTCACTACCTTGGTATTGGGCATTGAAGCGCTGAGCTAAGTTAATCTGATAGCAGTCCCCGGATAACAGGTACTCTTGAACACTATCGAACTTAGTGGCGTAGCTCTCTTCGCTCATATTGGATTGCCACGGTGTGGTTAACCCAAAGGGCGCATGTGATAGGTGTGATTGAGCCATCTGCTGCATTAGCCAATCATGATGTTCATCGATATTGCTACCGACAATACACGCCGTTTTCAATTGGTGGTCAACGATAACAGCCCATTCATACAAGCCAACTGCCATGTCAGGTGCTTCAATATCACGCTTTGCGAGTGATGGAAGTGTCTCGACTCTGCGCCCTAAATCATAGCTAAAATAGCCTAAAGCGCCGCCAACGAATGGCAACTGAGTGTGCTCTTTAGTCGCAGGCAATAATTGTTGCTGATATTGGTCGAGTAGTTCGAAAGGATCAGAGTCTGAAACCTCGCACGTCTCATTAACATTAACGGTCGTTTCTGCACCGATTGTCTCGAAGGTGGCGATGGGTTGAGCAACTAAAATATCGTATCGACTATCAACGTGGCTTTCTGAAGCGGAGCGTAATAGCATTGCCCACGGCAGGTTTTCAATATGGGAAAACAGCTGTTTAGCTAAAGTTGATTGATATTCAAGCGGCTTGATTTGGATAGAGCGAAATTCGTTGTTATTCATTTGTTTAATTTGTGACAAAGAGTTCGATCACTGCATGGCGTGTGAGAGGAAGCAAGAGTATCATAAATTGAAAATAAAATGGGTTCTTGATTAGAACGGAGTAATCCAAGTGGTTTAGTTTAAAGCTATGCAAGCGATTGCTAAAGCAACTAAATACAGCTCAACACAATAAAAAGCTAAACCACCTAATTCGATTTGGCACATATAGTCAAACTGTGAACCCACATGGAACCAGAACAATAAAGAGGCATGCAATGACGGTTATTCGTAAGCAAGATGTGATCAGCAGTGTCGCTGACGCACTTCAGTACATTTCTTATTATCACCCTTTAGACTTTGTCCAAGCCCTAGAAAAAGCGTACGAGAAAGAAGAGAGCCAAGCAGCTAAAGATGCGATCGCTCAGATTCTTATCAACTCGCGCATGTCTGCGGAAGGCCATCGTCCAATTTGTCAGGATACGGGTATTGTTACTTGTTTCGTGAACATCGGTATGGATGTTAGGTGGGAAACGGATCAAACAGTACAACAGATGGTTGATGAAGGCGTTCGTCAAGCTTACAACAACCCAGATAACCCATTGCGTGCATCTGTCCTAATGGACCCTGCAGGTAAGCGTATTAATACCAAAGACAACACACCAGCGGTTGTCCACATTAATATGATTCCAGGCAACAAAGTTGAAATTCAAATCGCGGCTAAGGGCGGCGGTTCTGAGAACAAAACCAAGATGGTTATGCTGAACCCTTCTGATGATATTGCAGAATGGGTAGAGAAGACGCTGCCAACAATGGGTGCAGGCTGGTGTCCACCGGGTATGCTAGGTATAGGCATCGGCGGTACGGCTGAGAAAGCAGCTGTGCTAGCGAAAGAATCTTTGATGGAACACATCGATATCCAAGAGCTTATCGAGAAAGGTCCTGAGAACGCAGAAGAAGAGCTTCGTTTAGACATCTTCAACCGTGTAAACAAGCTTGGCATTGGTGCACAAGGTCTTGGCGGTCTCACTACTGTGGTTGATGTAAAAATCAAAACAGCACCAACTCATGCTGCTTCTAAGCCTGTATGTTTGATCCCGAACTGTGCAGCAACGCGTCACGTTCACTTCACACTAGATGGCAGCGGCCCAGCAGAGCTAACGCCACCTAAGTTAGAAGAGTGGCCAGACATCACTTGGGAAGCGGGCGCAAATACACGTCGTGTTAACCTTGATGAAGTGACTAAAGAAGACGTACAAGAGTGGAAGACCGGCGAAACGGTTCTTCTGTCAGGTAAGATCTTAACCGGTCGTGATGCTGCTCATAAACGTATTCAAGGCATGCTAGAAAGCGGCGAAGGCTTACCAGCCGGCGTTGATTTCAAAGGCAAGTTCATTTACTACGTGGGTCCTGTTGATGCTGTAGGTGATGAAGCGGTAGGTCCTGCGGGCCCAACAACTTCAACACGTATGGATAAGTTCACTGACATGATGCTGAACGAAACTGGCATTATGGGCATGATCGGTAAAGCGGAACGTGGCCCTGCAACGGTTGAATCAATCAAAGAGCACAAAGCGGTTTACCTAATGGCGGTTGGTGGTGCAGCTTATTTAGTCGCAAAAGCAATTAAAAAAGCACGCGTTGTTGCGTTTGAAGATCTCGGTATGGAAGCGATTTACGAGTTTGAAGTTGAAGATATGCCTGTAACGGTAGCGGTTGACTCTAACGGCGTGAACGCACACCAGATCGGCCCTGACACGTGGAAAGTGAAGATTGCTGAAGCTGAGAAAGCGTAATTAATCGACGCCAAAAAATCGTAATTGTCGCTAACTTCAGCGTTTGAATTGCAATTTTTGACAGAAAGTTAAAGACAAAAGTGCAGCATTATCTGCACTTTTGTCTTATTATCAATGATATAGTGATAAACACATAGTTTGATATAAGAACATAGGAGAGAGGAATGCCTCGTTTTATTCAGATCCTACAGATTATCTTGGCAGTGGTGATTGGTGCTTTTGTTGGCTACGACCTGATCTTGAAAGGGATCAGTATCTTTGATAATAAATACGTGACGATTACATGTGCGCTTTGGCTAATTGCAGAGATTGCGCTGTTTGTTATCTACAAGTTGATTGAAGACGATTAAACGTCGGATATCGTGCAAAAATTCTAAAGCCCCTGATTATGAATGTAGTCAGGGGCTTTTATTCATCTAGCATTAAGAATGTGTATTGCATACTCATCAACATCAACATCAACATCAACATCAACATAAGCAAAAGCATACAAACTATCCCAATTGGGAAAGAACATAGGCTTGCCTCTCTATTATCATAACCAGCTAGCCTAACTATCACGGAGTCGTTCAAATGAAACACCTAACTCAAGAAATGAGTGACTTTATAAGCAGAGGAACGGATTCTCATATTCGAGTAGCGGTCACGGGGCTTTCTCGTGCGGGTAAGACAGCATTCATAACTTCGCTGGTTAATCAGCTTCTTCACACGTCTACCCATAAAAACCTGCCACTGCTTGCATCGGCGAGAGATGGAAGAATTATTGGCGCAAAGCGCATCCCGCAACACAACATGATGATTCCACGCTTCTCTTATGATGAAGCGATGGAGTCGTTGAATGCACAGCCACCAGAATGGCCAGTGCCAACGCGTGATGTCAGTGAGATTCGTCTAGCAATCAAATATAAGCCTGCGAAGGGCGCGAAAAAGCTACTGAGTAAAAACAGCACCCTTTATCTCGATATTGTCGATTATCCAGGTGAATGGCTGCTTGATTTGCCGTTACTGGATATGGACTTCGATACCTGGAGCCAATCTCAGTTTGCAGCATTGAAAGGCGACAGAGAAACTTACTCGCAACAGTGGAACGTAATGCGTGGTGATATCGATTTGCTAGCAGAAGCGGACGAAAAGAAACTGGTCGCGATTGCCGATAGCTACACTCAGTACCTTCATACTTGTAAAAGTAACGGGTTGCATTGGGTTCAACCGGGTCGATTCGTATTACCTGGTGAGCTTGAAGGCGCGCCTGTGCTGCAATTCTTCCCGTGTATCGCACCTGAGGGTAAGTTCTCAAAAACAAGTAACTATGCGGTACTGAAAGCGCGTTATGAAGAGTATCAACAGAAGGTCGTCAAAGCGTTCTACAAGAATCACTTCGCGACGTTCGACAGACAAATCGTGTTGGTGGATTGCTTACAGCCACTTAATGCGAGCTATGACTCTTTCATGGATATGCGTGGCGCGTTAGAACAGTTACTTAAGAGCTTTAAGTACGGTCGAAGCAATATCTTAAGACGTTTATTCGCGCCGAAGATCGACAAGATCTTGTTTGCAGCCACCAAGGCTGACCACGTGACACCGGATCAACATCCGAACTTGGTGTCACTGTTACAACAGATGGTACATCCGGCTTGGCAGCAGGCGGCGTTTGAACACATCGACATGAGTTGTATGAGTATCGCGTCTATTCAAGCGACCAGCGCGGGTTATATCTCGTCTGGCTCAGACAATGTTCCGGCGTTGCAAGGTGTGACTTTGGATAATGTCCCTCAAACCATGTATCCGGGAGAGGTGCCGCGTAAGTTGCCCAACAAACAGTATTGGGAAACCAACCAGTTTGATTTCACGAGCTTTAGACCGATGGAGCAACATTCCGATGAGCCTTGCCAACATCTAAGAGTCGACAAGGTTTTAGAGTATCTCATTGGCGACAAGTTGAAGTAATTGAGGCAATCAAAATGAGTGAATTAAAAACAAAGCAGGTCTTTAATGAACCGTTGAAGACCTCTTTTGATGAGCAAGACAAGACCGACGTTGGCCTGGATTTAGGTGCTCAACAACTGTTCACAGAGCAAGAGAAATTTGTCCCTGTCGCACCGCAAGTGGAAGCCGAACTTGATGGTGAAGCTGAGCAGCAATTGGAACAAGTGATTCGACCGAGCAAAAAGAAGAAGTGGTTTGGAACGGGTTTATTGGTCGCTTTTTCTGGCCTAGTTGGATGGCAAGCAATTGAATCGGTCATTACCGCAATTCAAACTGCTGATTGGCTTGCGTTAGGTTGGGCAGGCTTTATTGCTGCCATTGCTTCATTGGGTTTAGGCGCAATAGGCAAAGAGCTGTGGAAACTGCGTTCACTTAAAGATCACTTTAGTGTGCAAGAGCAGAGTGAAGAGCTACTCCAAAGTCAAAGTGTCGGCAAGGGCAAAGCGTTCTGTGAAAACATCGCCAAGCAAGGCGGCATTATCGCTGAGTCTCCTTCGTACGATAAGTGGCGAAACAGCATTAACCCTGCACACAGTGATGCAGAAGTGTTGGATATGTACGATGCGTTAGTCGTGAGTCAACAAGACAAAGTAGCGACTCAAATCGTCACTAAGTTTTCGACCGAATCGGCGGCTTTGGTCGCGGTGAGTCCATTGGCGGCGGCTGATATGTTGTTGGTGGCTTGGCGAAATTTCACCATGATAGACAAGCTTGCTGATGTGTATGGCATTGAGCTTGGCTACTGGTCTCGCATTAAGCTATTTAAACTGGTGTTAATCAACATGGCCGCTGCAGGAGCAAGTGAGCTCGCGATTGATGCAAGTATGGATCTCGTCTCGATGGATCTTGCAGGCAAAGTCTCAGCTCGAGCAGGGCAGGGGCTAGGTGTCGGTATCCTTACTGCAAGACTGGGCTTAAAAGCCATGACATTGCTGCGTCCTATGCCTTGGCATAACGAACGAAAAGTAAAACTGGCAGACCTCCGCAAAGCCGTCCTTTCAGAAATAAAGCGTATCACTCTCAAATAAAGCATTTAAAGCTCAATAGTTTGAGAAGAAGAGTAAACATATGTTTACTCTTCTTCTTGACTGAACTCAGAGCTTAATCCACACTACTGTCAACTTATCCTGACACCTATAATAGGACTATTTGTGCGTCTTGAAGTATTGTGTGAAGACAGACTCGGCTTAACACGTGAGTTGCTCGATATCTTGGCCTCAAAAAGCATTGATTTAAGAGGAATCGAAATTGATGTTAAAGGTATTATTTATCTAAACTGCCCTGATATTGATTTTGATGCTTTTAGTGAACTTATGGCTGAAATTCGCCGAATTTCAGGTGTGAAGGATGTACGTAAAATCCAATTTATGCCAAGCGAAAGGCATAACACAGAGCTGATTGCTCTGCTGGCAAACCTACCTGATCCTGTTATTGCGATTGACCTTAAAGGCTCAGTCGATATGGCTAACCACGCTGCATTGAACCTTTTTAATAAGCAAGAAGACGCAGTCATCGGTGAACCGCTAGCGACGTTTGTTCCTAGTTTTAACTTTGCTCGTTGGATCGAAGGCGATGTAACGCGCCATCGTGAAGTTGTCGTGTTGGATGGTTTAGATTTCTCGATTGAGATCCTGCCGATTTACCTTGGTGGTGATGTCAACGAAGCGGTACTGGCAAGCGCAGTAATGACGATTCGTTCTTGTAATCAAGAGATGAACTCGCCAGATTCAATCCCAGAACAGAACAACCTAGGTTTCGAACATTTTGTTGGTGTCTCTAATCGCCATAAAGCCTTGATCAGCCAAGCTAAGAAATTGGCTATGCTGGATCAGCCTCTATTAATTGAAGGCGACACAGGTACAGGCAAAGAGATGTTGGCGAAAGCGTGTCATAACCGTTCAAATCGATCGTCTTTCCCATTCTTGATTCTAAGCTGTGCATCGATGCCTGATGACGTAGCGGAAACGGAATTGTTTGGTCATGCGCCGGGTTCATTCAACCATGAGCAAGGTCATAAAGGTATTTTCGAACAAGCGAATGGCGGTACGGTATTTTTAGATGAAATTGGCGAGATGAGCCCGCATCTTCAAATCAAGCTGCTGCGTTTCCTACAAGATGGTTCATTCCGTCGTGTTGGTGAAGAAGAAGAGATGCACGCGGATGTTCGTATTATTGCATCAACGCGCCACCGTCTTTCTGAATTAGCCGACTCGGGTTCGTTCCGTGAAGATTTGTTCTACCGCTTGAATGTACTGACTCTGTCTATTCCAGCATTGCGTGAACGCTCAAACGACGTAGCGCCACTGTTGGAACTGTTCGTTGCAAAGTACGCGCAGCAGTTAGGTATGTTAAAACCAAAACTGACTCAAGAGTTAGTCGACCAGCTTGGTAATTACCAATGGCCGGGCAACATTCGTCAGTTAGACAACATGGTTCTACGCGCACTAACAGAGTTGGATTCAGACACGCTAACGGTTGAGCAATTCCACTTGCCACAGCTTGAAACAATGACGGCTGGAATGGCGAACCTGAGCTTAGACGGCTCGCTCGATGAGATCATGAAAGACTATGAATCTCAGATTCTAGAGAAGCTTTATCAGTCTTTCCCATCAAGCCGTAAGCTAGCAAAACGTTTGAATGTTTCTCATACCTCAATTGCGAATAAGCTTCGTGATTACGGTATCAGAAAGAACTGATCGAATAAGAACAAGATTATGGAAGATTTGAGTACACCAGAGCGCATTTATAAGCATGATGGTAATCTGATTCTACGCACGGCTGAAATCGATGATGCTGGCATGATCAGCGAGTACTTTCAGGTTAACAGAGAGTATCTGAAACCTTGGGAACCGATTCGCGAAGACGCGTTCTTTGATAGAGCGAGTTGGGCGCAGCGACTGATCAAGTTAAACGAGCTTCATAAAATGGGGCTAGGCTATTACTGTTTACTGATTAACGCTGACTCTAATGAAATGTTAGGCACCATATCGTTCAGTAATTTGTCTCGTTTCCCGTTCTACGCTTGTAATGTCGGTTACTCATTGGCGCAAAGTGCACAGGGCCACGGTTACATGCGCAGAGGTTTGAACATGGCCAAAGACTACATGTTTGATGTGCAGAACATGCACCGCTTAATGGCGGGCTACATGCCTCACAACGAACGCAGTGCTGGCGTATTAGAACATCTTGGTTTTGTCCGAGAAGGTTTTGCTAAAGACTACCTACAGATTAACGGTAAATGGGAAGACCATATACTGACAGCATTAGTTAACCCAAATTGGGAAGATAGACGCGTTATTTAGCGGCAATATTGCTAAGACGTAGTACTAGTTAAAGGCCAATAGCTTTTAAACGTAAACAAAATTTAGACGCAGCGTATATCAAGCTTTGCTAATCGCCGCTGCATCAAAAAGAACAGATAGGCATGGTAAATCCATCAGCCTGAGCAGATATTTGAGGAATTTTGATGTCATACACAACTTTGGACGAATACCAAAGAAAATGGATTTTCACACACCAGTCAATGCCGCTTCCGGCAGAGGACTTGGAAAAGATTAAGCCAATGACACAGGCGAGAGCATCTCAGTTCTGGAAAGAGAACGTGAGCCCTCAAAGCCCAGACGCAGAACGACTGAGCTCGCAAGACTGGCCAAGCAAAGCATCGAACTGGAATGAAGAGATCAGTTGGATGGCGCATTGGGAAGCGGATGAGCCTGAAATGCCAGAAGAGATTCTTAACTTTATTGATTGGCAAGATGACGTAACTGTTTATTTTTGTTACGAAAAGTACAATGTTCTTGAAACCAAATGGGCGATTTTCAAGAAGCATTGGAAGAACTTCTTGTTCTACGATGATGGCCCGATTCTAATCGGTCGTCGTCGTTCAGAAGCCCTTTGGTTTGCTACCAATGGCAAGGTGAAAATTGGTAACCGTGCTTAACCTCGGTGTGATTTAATCGAGCTAGTGCTGGTAATCCGAGCAACAGATAGATAAACAAAAAGCGAGCATTGAGCTCGCTTTTTTTGTGCCTAATGATCTTCGAAGATCATGGAGAAGTGCCCACTATTTGAGTGCTGACAAAGGTGACCATTTTCACTCGTTCAAAGTGGGTAAATTACGAAATTGAGATCGCTATCTCATTGGGTTAGTTGAAGTTTTATGGGGTTGAGCTATCTTTATATTACTGCCTTAGTGGAGGTGAAGTATTATGATTTGGGATACTCTCGAACGTGTAAATAAACTTCGCAAGGAAGCAATGGAGGATCCAGAGTTTTTGGATTCAGCAAAAATGCATGAGGAATGGCTTTTAAGCGAAACTCATAATCAATCGAACAAAGGAGCAAAAGAGAATAAACCGAAAAAACTATCTGACATTTATGAAAATACGGATTTTCCTATCAACCCAACTGGAACCAAACATTAACAATGATGAACTGCAACACGGCTAAGGCTCTTAACCAAAAAGCTATAAGTCGATTACACATACCAGCCTTAAGCCACCAATAAAAAAGCCACTTTCAACGAATCGAAAGTGGCTTTTTCTTTTCTTGCTAGCTTCTTTACCATTAGTAACGAAAGCTAATCGTTTTTAAACCTAATTATTAATGAGGCTTAATCCGCTTGGTAATGCGTCACCAAACACACGCTTAGATTCGCTCTCAGAAAGCTCAGTCACTTCACTCACTAGTGTTAACCATGAATCAGGTACCTTGCTTTGCTTAAGCTTCTCAATCACTTGATTGCGATAGTCATCAGAGATATCAAACTGACGGTCACCAGTTTTACGACAAATCATCACCGCTGCAAAGGCGATCATCTGCTCTTTCTGCCAGTTCTGCTCGAGCAGTTTCGGTAACCATTGTTCAGCTTGTTCTCTAGGAATCACGCTGTGTTGGCTACCATACAAAGGTGTTCTTGAAGCCAATCGACCCAGAGCCCACCAGTGCGCTTGTTCAAATTGGTTATGGTTGATCGCTTTGCTTAAGAACCAACTTGCCAGCAGCACTTTGTCTTCAACCTCAAGTTGCTCAAGTGACGCCGCTAAACGGACCATGGCTTCATAACCGTTATCTTGCGCATCTTTGGCTGTCTTAGGGTTCTTCATTGCACCTGGGTGAAGGTATTTAGCGATGTCCGCCAAGATACTCTCTTGCTGCTCTTGGTTTAGCCCACCAGCGACACGACGCCAGAATACCCACCAGTCTGTCCAGCCTTGGTGGTTCTTGAACTGAATGTTCTGTTGGTAAAGGCCCCAAATCTGTTCGATACGCCATGAGTCAGTCGGATCGCCAAAGCCAGGACGTAGCGAGTATCCCGCCAAACGTAGCCAGTTCTTCTCGTGTGCTTCTGAGCGGCGACGACGTTTACGACCTAATGAGAAGGTATCAAATAGATGACGAAGGGTCGTGAAGTCCCATTCATCGCGTTTACCTAGTCGCTTCTCAAGATCTTTCGATAGTGTTTTGATCTCTTTCGATTCAGCACTCTTCTTGTTGCCGCTGTACAGGCGAGAAATCAACTCCTTACACTCTTCCAATCTTGGGTGAAGCGCGGAGGTATCAGATTCATCGCCTTGCTTGTTTCTTACTTCAAACTCAAGCAACCAACGCTTAGAGTCATCTTCTATACTCACACACTCCATTTTCAATGTGCCGACTTCGGTTAACTGACAAGCGAGCAGTACTTCAACACGCTCTTTTTGGTTGGCTTGAAGTTCTGCAGTACCTGAGCCTTCCAGCGTAGAAATATACGGTGGGAGAGGGGAGAACAAGTCGGCATCCACATTGACCATCACACCGTTTTGAATGGCGGTGTCATGAGCAATTTGATCGTGTGTTGAAGTCAGAAGATTAAATCGTACTGGCTCACCTAAAGTCAGCGAGAAACGACGGCTGTTCAAGCGTATCTCTTGGCCTTCTTCGGTTCCTTTGGCAAGCAGACAAAGCGCTTTACCCATCTTGTTTTTCTCTTGCAGATGCAAGAAGTAAGAACGGGCAGCACCGCCACCGATTTTCAGCTGTGCACCGCGGCGTGCTTTACCAAAGGCAACCGCGCCAAGGGCAACAGACCAATCTGGATGAGGGTTATCAAGCACTGTGATAGGAGAACCGTTCCAGTTGCCCAGTAGCTGAGTAATTCGCTCTGTTACCAGTTCACTGTTAAACACACCACCATTGAGCAGCACGCCAACTGGAATTGCAGGTTTGGTGTCATCGAACTCAATAGAGTCTGAGTTTTCCAATGCGGCTTTAGACACTTGTTGGTGCGTTGCTAGGAATTCTGCAACGTGCTTACTCACCGCAGGGTCAGCCACGTAAGGCAGACCAAACTCAACCACAGCACTGCGGCGTTTGTCGGGTGTTTCAGTAAACTCAGAAAGCGGGAAGAAACCTTCCAATGCGATTTGATGGACTTCTTGTTTAGTTAAACCAATACTCTTAGTACCGCCAAGCAGTTTTGAACCGCTGCCCAGCATGGTGATCTTTACATCATCGGGCGCATTGGCAGAAAGCAGGCTCTCTTTTGCGGCGCGAGTCTGTTGAATCAATTTGGTTAGGCTAGAGGCATTCAGTTTTTTGTTTTGATTGAAGCGTTGCTCTGCAAGGTGGGCAAGGGCTAAATCGAGGTTATCACCACCAAGCATCAAGTGTTCACCAACACCAATACGGTCGAGTGCGAGCTCGTTATTACCGTCGCTGTTCGCATCGAATTTGGCTTCAATTAAGCTTAAATCGGTGGTACCACCTCCAACATCACACACTAGAATCAGTGGGATTTGTTGAAGTTCATCTGCTGCGGTTTGTTGGTGACGGGCATACCAGTCATAACAAACGGCTTGCGGCTCTTCGAGTAATAGAATCTTACCTAAGCCCGCCAGTTCTGCGGCTTCGAGTGTTAGCTTGCGTGCTGTCTCATCGAAGGAAGCAGGAACGGTAACCACAACATCTTGGTCTTCAAGCTTGTTGCTCGGGTTACGGTAGTTCCATGCTTGGCGAATGTGGTTGAGGTAGCTTGCACTCGCCACAACTGGCGAGACTTTATCGACATCTGCTGCGCCTGCCCAAGGCAGAATGTCGGAGTTACGATCCACCGCTTGGTGTGACAGCCAACTCTTAGCACTCGATACTTGGCGGCCTTCAACCTTAGCGCCTAATTCACGTGCCCATTCACCGACGATAACGTTCTTAATATCGCCTTCAACGGGGCTTGGTTCCCACGGCATTGTCAGGTCAGAAGGGGGTATTTGACCTTGTGCTGGGTGGTAACGAAAGGATGGGAGTAAGGGCTTGCGAACCACTTCACCGGGGCCGATGAGTTGGTCAATATCGAAAAGAGAAACGGGAGCATGTTGTAGGTCGTCGTTGATTTCACAGTAAGCGACAACCGTATTGGTTGTACCTAAGTCAATGCCGACTAAAAAACGAGGAGTTGCCATACAAAACCTTATTCTTCCAGAGTGATGACCAGTTTTTTGATAGCTTTGGTCTTATTGTTGTTATTCGTAAACGTCATTCCTGAGAAACAGGCAGGACTAGATTGAGAAATGCATTGATAAAGTAACGGCACCCGCTAAGGTGCCGTTGATTCATTATGCTTGTTCGTTTGAGTCGTTATTCGAGTCTTCACGAACATCGAACTCAACGTGCCACTTCTGACCGTTGTCAGTAGCAATCGCTTCTAGGTGTAAGGTGCCTAGCTCAGTAACGCGAGAAGCCAAAGTCACTGGAACCACTTCACCTTCGCGACGGCCTTCAGAAACCGGCAATGTCACTTGGATTTCAGGAAGCTCATCAAGCTCTTCAGGCGCCCAGTGATCAAGGTGCGTACCCGCTTCATCTTCACGACGAATGGTTGAACCGAAGAACTGGAAGTGTACTGGCTGACCAATCACTAGACCGAATTCTTGGCTAGGTACTTGTACGCTTGAACCTTCTTCCATACCAAATGGTGCAACACACAGTGCTTCCATTGGAGGAGCCATACCTGGGATAGCTGGCATCGCGCTTTCAATTCCAACATAGTAAGAAGATGCGATACCACCACGGATACGAACGCCTTGGCCACGACGAACTGCGCCGTAGTAAGAAGCGCCACTTGCAACCGCTAGGTCTAAGTCGAAACCTGAAAGTTGTTTAGCAAATTCAGCGTCGGCATTAATTAGCCATTCATTGATCGTGTCTGAAAGACGATCAGCAAGTAGATTCGATTTTAGAACACCACCATTGAACAGTACCGCTGTTGGTTTGATGAAGTCTGCCACTGGCGCTTCTGACCCTTGCGCTTCTGTACCGGGCATACCGGGCATGTTTGCAAACGGGTTGAAATCTTGCTGAGCGGTTTCACTATTTCCAGAAAGCGCGTTCGCTTGCTTAGAAAGGAATGCAGCAATGTGACGAGTAATACCTGCGTCTTGAGCATAAGGCAGACCCATTTGAGTCAGTGCGCCACGCGTCTTTTGTACTGGGTGCTCAGTCACCGCTACTTTCGGGAAGAAGCCATCAACCAATGTTTGTTGTACTTCTTGCTGAGTCAGATCGGTTTTCAGTGTTGCGGCCAGTAGTTTAGAACCGCGGCTAGGTACAACGATAGGCACAGATTGCAGTTCAGCATCGTTTAGCAGTGCTTCTTTCGCATCACGACATGCGTGAGTCATTGCTTGAACCTGCCAAGGAGCCAGTTCTTTGCCTTCTTGCGCCAGTTTCATCTTCAAGCGGTAAGCCAGTGCTAAGTCCATGTTGTCGCCGCCAAGTAGGATATGTTCACCTACTGCGATACGGTTCAGGCTTAGGTTGCCGTCATCTTGTGTTACTTCAACTAACGAAAGGTCGGTTGTACCACCACCGATATCGACAACAAGAACGATGTCACCAACGTTTACTTCATCACGCCATGTGTCGTTGCTGTTATCAATCCAGCTGTACAGAGCCGCTTGTGGCTCTTCAAGAAGCGTTAGGTGAGTGAAACCAACATTACGTGCAGCTTCTGCTGTTAGGTCACGAGCCGCAGGATCAAACGAAGCTGGAACCGTGATCGTTACATCTTGGTCTGCCAGTTTGTGTTCTGGGTTTGCGTGGTTCCATGCGTCTTTAAGATGCTCAAGGTACAGTTCAGTTGTCTTAAGCGGAGATACTTTTTCTACTTCTTCAGGGCTGCCTGCAGGAAGGAAAGCATCGCGACGGTTTACACCACCGTGGCATAGCCAAGATTTTGCACTTGCTACCAAACGAATAGGGGTTTTAGAGCCAAGGTTACGAGCAATCGCACCCACTAGTGCTTTCGGCTCTGAAGACCAAGGAAGAACGCGAGAGCCCGCATTCATTTCATGTTCGTGCGGTTGGTATAGGAACGAGCCAAGTTGGCTGCGAGTTTCTACTGTACCTGGCGCCGTCAGTTGAGGGATTTGCATCACCTCAACGCGAGCGTCTTCATTGCTTGTGTCGATGTAAGACAAAACGCAATGTGTAGTACCTAAATCGATACCAACACTGAACTTGGGTGCCTGGTTTTGCTCTTGAGAAGATGGCTCTTGAGCTGAATGACTTTGGTGTTCCATTATAGCTCCACCTCTGCCGGTGCAATTACAGATGCATCGTAGTTTTCAGCAAGCTTAGGCAGGTTCATGTCAGTTGCTTTCCAACCTTTGTGAACTAGTGTGCCGTTGAATGGTGCATTGCCCGTTACGTTGCCAGTTAGGCGAATTTCTTGAGGGTTGAAACCTTCAGCGATAGTGATACGTGTTTCTTCATCTTCAGTGCGGATGTGAGACAGCGTTACGTAATCAGCCAATACTTTTTGACCGCCAGTGTGAATAACACGAGCTGCTGCGCCAACTTCTTCATCAGAGAATGACGTTAGGTCTTCTTTTAAGAAGTCGATAAGGCGCGCTTCTTGCTGCATGATAGACAGTAGCTGCATTGCTGAATTAGTAGGTGCTGTAGCAAGCTTAGATTCAACTTCTACTACTTTTTCGATCACACGTTCAACTTCTACTACTTTCTCTACTTCGACAATTTTCTCAACTGGCTTTTCAACTTCAACGACCTTTTCTACTGGTTTTTCTACGACTTTCTCAACCACTTTGGTTTTACGAGAAACGGCAATTAACAGTAGTAAAACGCTTGATGCAGTTAGGCCTGCGTGAAGCATATCAAACGTTTGTGGGATTAGGTTCAAATCAACGATCATAGTGATTTCTCTTTAAAATTGATTTAACGGTATATTCGTCGGTTTAAAGGAATATACAGGTTGGAAAGAAACTCAGTGGCATAAGGCCGAAATGGTCACTTTCAAGCTATAAATATGGGTGGATACTAGCATATTCAAGGCTTAAGGGCTTTATTTAATGTTTTCAATAAACTGGCTTTTTGGTGAGTTAGCTTAAAAGTTAATCGAGATTTGTTGGTTTATTAGCCGTAAATGTCCATGGGTTGTAAATAGTGTTAGTTTTATCCCATTGTGAGAGTCAAAGATAAATAGAGCCTAGCATTCCGGCAGTGTATACTTTCGACTCAAAATAACATCATATGGGAAGCTGTATGCCCCACACTACCGACCCTATAACAGGGTTGAAGAAACGAACTTTGCCGTTAGTTGTCTTTTTTGCCACATTTTTGATGACGGTGTTGTGTTTTGTTTTGGTTGCGGCGAATCAAAATAGGTCTTTGAATGAGAATCTGGATAGCTTTGCTCAGCATCAAACGCTCAGTTTAAAAGCGTTTATTGATAACGATGTCGCTTATATCGGTTCCGGTGCAAATTTTTTCTATTCTAATGATGTCGATAGTCGGGATCGATTTGATCGTTTTGCTCAGCAAACGATTAACGGTTCGAAAAGCCTGATCGGATTGCAGTGGATGCAAAAAGTAGCGGTAGAAGATATCGCCGAGCATACCGCCAAAATGAAAGCTCAATACCCATCCTATAGAATGTTTACTATCCCTAAACATGGGCCAAAAACTTATGGTTATGTCTTGGATGGCGAGCCCGTATTTATCGCGACAGATATTTATCCGAATGATCCAGTGAACAACGGTGTTTTGGGTTTTTACTCTTCTCGTGAGCGGTTTAATCTGGTCATTGATAACATTAAAAAAACACGTGAAGCGAATATTTCAGACAAAGTTCGTCTGTTGCAAGACGGTTTAGACAGCAACACACCTAAGAGCGGAATGTTGGTCTACCACCCTGTGTTTGATGGTCAAACGGACAATTTGTTAGGGGTTGTGATTGGTGTTGTTCGTACCACATACTATTTTGAGAAACTTCTGGCATCTACTGTCGGCGATATGGACGTTTATGTGCGTGTTACCGATAGCGGTTTTGAAGCTGAAGATGCCCCGATAATGTTCGAAACCAATGGTTATGAAGCGGTAACTGGGCAGCACATTACAAAGACGATTACATTAACTAACCGTGAATGGATTATCGACTTCAAGATAGATGCATGTATTTCATTTAATGGTTACTTAGTGTTGGCGGGAATCGGCATAGTTGGTACCACTATCTCATTACTGCTTGCTTATATTGTGAACCTGCAAATTCGAGAGAAAGAGCGCTTATATCGAATGATTGATGAAAGAACAGAAGAACTTCGCTTTCTTGCCAATCATGACAGTTTAACGGAAATTTATAATCGCCGAGCTTTTAATAAGATGCTTGGTCAATCGATACAAAGCGATAAGCCGTTTAGCTTAATAGTGTTTGATGTTGATAAGTTTAAAGAGATCAATGATAAGTTTGGGCACCCAGCCGGTGATGCGTTACTTATTCATGTGATTAAGGTTATCTCAGTGAGCTTGAAGTCTGGAGATAACCTATTCCGGATGGGAGGGGATGAGTTCGGTATCATTTCGAGCATCACTGAACATGACTCATTGTCTCGCTATTTAGAATGTATTTTAGATACGGTGAGTGAGTCTCATTGCGAGCATTCTGGCCAGCTATTGAGTTGCACTCTAAGCATCGGGGCTACCATCCGCACTAATGAAGACATTGAAGCGCTCCTTCAAAAAACTGACAGCATGTTATACCTAAGTAAGTCAAATGGCCGAAATCGAGTCACAATTGCAGGCTAAATGAGCACTTGATGCAACTGGGGTCGAGTTCTTTATTAGGCTCATGTACAATTTCACGAAATTTTTGACGAGAGAATTAGGCGACGTATGAATCACAATCGAGTGGTGTGTTTCGATTTGGAAATGTGCTGTTGGAGCGAAGACGGTGTAGGAACAACAGGGGAGATCATTGAAATTGGTCTTGCTGAGATCGATCTTGTATCTGGAACCATCGTGAAGCGCGCGCAATATTACGTTAAGCCCGAAAAAGACGAAGTCTCTCTATTTTGCGCCGAGTTAACGGGCATTACCCCTCGTAAAATCGAAAAGCAGGGTCGCCCATTAGAGTCTGTTATCAAGTCGATGATTAAGAACTTCGGTGGCCCAAAGAAAATCTATGCAGCGTGGGGACGCGACGATCTTATCTTACACAAAGAGTGTATTGAGAAAGGCATTGAACCTCCGTTTAGCGAGTTCTTAAACATCGCAACGCTTTACCGTGTTCAGAATCGCTTGAAAGACAAACGCATTGGTCACCGCGCTGCTCAAGAAGCCAAAAATATTGAGTGGGAAGGTCGTCAGCACTCGGGTTATGTCGATGCTTATAATCTTGCGAAACTCACATTAACTATGTTGTAGCTAAATTTTTAGCTCCTCTCAGCCCTGTTTAGTCAGCTTTCAGTTTACCGATTCAAAAAAGCGACCGGTTTCTTAACCCGTCGCTTTTATTTATTTCAGTTTCCAATTCATTATTTCAGGCACTAATTTTCGCCTAAAACACTTAACTTACTCTTGATGAAGTCACAGTGGTCGACGTAGAGCAGTTCTGCTGTTTTACGGATCACAGAATCTTCGATAGGGTCAATTTCCCCGTCGGCATGCGCTACTTCCCACATCGCTTTGATTACGTCGATTCGCACTGGCTGAGATAGGTCTCTGAGTTGCGATGTAAAGTCATACAGCGATACTGATTGCTCTACTTTCGGCTCTGCTTGCGCGAGCAGTACCTTTGCTTGTTCTTCATCTAAATCCAGCAAACGCTGCAGAAGCTGTAGCTTAGCGACTCTTTCTGATTCATTGATCTGATGGTCGGCACCCGCGACTTCACACAACAAACTCGCGATGGCGATATTAGGTGATGTGCCTTGGTTTTTGCTTAGGTCCTGGCCTTCAATCAATTGTTTAAACATTGATGTGAGAGAATTGAACATAACGAGCTCCAGTTAAAATTTGTATCGAGTTCCGTAACGCTGATAGCTATCAACTATAACCATAAGCATAACTATTGGGTCTACAGAGTGTGATCGCAAGCGTCTTTACTAAAAACTGACATTACGGATACGCGAGCGATAAGGAGCATTTTATCAATCGGGCTCTGGGAAACGGGTAATTTTACCGTCGCCACTGAGTGTCGTGATCGATTGCGGTTTCCCATCAGTGTCTAGCCTCAATTCTCCAATCGCACTGCGGTTTGAAAGGCGATAGAAGGTCTGATTGTCAGGGCTTCGCTTTTCGATCTTCAAGCGTTTACGCTTAGTGAAGTAGTTCAAAACTGAGCGAGGGCTGTATAACAGGCGGTCCCATACATCGCAGAATTTAAGCAGCGGAGCAGGGAACTGATTTTTAATACCACTGCAGGTGATTTGATAGATGTTCGGGCTGTTGCGACGATACCTAAGCTTGATGTCATAAGCGAAGGAGTAGTGAACATCGCCAGAAAGTACCACGAAGTTGGTCGGTGTTTTGGTATGGGTAAAGATGCTGATCAGCGTATTAGCACTGCCCGGATGTGCCATCCAGTTTTCAGCGTCAATCACTAATGGCTTGCCGATTGTGGTCGCCATCTTTTGCAGTGTTTCAATAAACTTCACGCCAAACATCGGTGCAGCTGAAACGATCACCACTTTATCTTGATTCATTAACTGATGTTGAAACTCAATCAAGGCTTCCCAGTCCATTAAACCTGAAGGCTTGTTCATGCGAGACTCTGAACGCCAACGACGCGTACGAGTATCCAACACAATGACTTTGGGTGAGGTATCTATTGTGTAATGCCACTCTTCAAAGCGACTCAGCATCTCAATAAGGGCTTGATGCTTGTCTGGCTCGATGTTGCCAATAGAGTGAGTAGTCGCTGCATTGCCGGCTTCATTATGAGTTTGTTTACTAATGCGCGGTTGTTTAGTAATGAGCGGTTGAGCGACAAAAAGCTGTTTTGTTTGCTCGATAAACGTTTCGTCGAAGCTCTCCGGTTTGTTACCCCAACCTTGACACATCCAGTAAGCCGCAAGGCCGTTACCAATGACTTGGGTCGCGAACTGGTTTTGGTCGACGGCATGCTCCCAACCCACGGTAAGGTTCCAATCATCCGTCACATCGTGATCATCAAAGATCATGTACGTTGGAATATGCGCGAACAGACGTTGCACTTGCGGTAAGCCAGCAATGAAATCATCCATGATGACGCTTTCATCACGCCATTGTTGCTGCTCAGTCGGTGTTAATTGGCGTCCACCTTGAGTGAAGTTATTCTCAATTAAACGCTCTCGATTGACGCATTGCCACAGTGTCGGAGACCAAACCAATAAGTACATCGCGATAAACTCAGACAGCGTGACCAAGTGGTTTTCACAATCGGTAGAGCTAAAAATCGGCACGCCACGGTTCGGGAATAACTTATCGATCATCGATTCTGAAGCTGTGTGGTGCGGCAAATAGTGATGACGCTGGTATAAGTGGTATTCACTGTTATACAGAGCGTCACTGTTGTTGATTTGTTTAATTTGCGAGTCAGTCGGTAAGCTTTCGCCTACAAGGCCAAGCAGGTGAATCACTTGTTGAATAGCATCAAGTGTTGGGCCTGCCACATGGTCGGCGTAGATCTGATCGCCGCTCATCATCAGCATGTCGGGTCTTTCAGCGACGGTTTGATCGGCCATCTTGTTATCGGCTGCAACTAGGCTGTCTTTGCTTGGATGATGCGGGTTGCGGCAAGAGCCATGAAGAATGTAATCAGCTGAGGTCGATATCTTAAACTCAACGCGAGATTTACCGTTGTAAACAAGGTGAGGGGCGAGCTCTTTTAGTGAACCTGACTCTGTGTGAATGTCATATTCAAGCAGCGTATTAGTCGGAAACTCACCTTGTAAGCGAATTAGCGTTATCCACGCATGTGTACCGATTTGAATCGAATCATGTTCTTCAAACGATGAGGTATAAAACGGCTGGTCTTGTGCTGCTTCAGAATCGTCTATTTCTTGAGTATGAAGCTCGGCTCTGCCTGTAAGAGGCGAGCTGGTGGCTAACCAAAGTACTACTTCAGTCGCGGTGGTTTTTCTTAAAATGGGTCCGGCGAGTAACAGGGGAAGAGATGATGTCGTAGAGGGTTTCAATACGGTACCTAAAATCGTTGGTGGCTAGTCGTCGTGGTGTTCTTTTGTTTCGAGCTTGTTCGTGTCTGGCTTTGTGGTTCCAAGCGTTGATGCTTCAAATTCTACTGAGTCAGATTCTATTGATTCAAGAACTTCGATAACTTCTGAGCTAGAAAGTTCATGGCCCATTAGAAATATTGCCAATAGGGCATCGGCTTTGGTCTTGGTATCGGAAGGCTCGTCTAATAACAGTTCGAGCTTTTCTCGAATCATAGCAATCTCGTGCTCAACAAAGCCACGGCCTTCTTCATCCCCTTGATTGTCTTCAGGGGCATTATCGAATTCAAGAAATAGCATGTCACCGTCTAGGTTGGTATCCACCAAACGCTCAGGCAACCACGCCTCACCCATAACAATATCTGGATCGGAATCTTTGGGTAAGTGATCTATAATGTTTTGTAATTCGGAGACTTTCACAATACTTTCATTTAACCGAGAATATTCTACATTGTAACGGTCAATGCCGAGCAAACCTAAAAATAGTTAGCCGTCATGGTTAATAAATGTCTAATCAGTAAAACAATATTTTTTTCAAAGAGTAATTACACAAGAATGAAGCTCAAATATTTACCGACTCTTCCTTCATCTGGATTGGTTTTACTAGGTAGCGCTTTCCTAAGTGGCATTTTCGTAAGTGCTAATGCGTGGGCCGCTGAAGAGCAAGAGTGGGGCATCGCTGCAATGTTCCGTACAGCAAGCATCCCTTATGACACGTCTGGTGGCGACCAATCGGTTAGCTCATTCGTACCGATGCTGTTTTTCAAGAACGATTATGTGTTTATTGACGGTACTGAGATGGGGGTATACCTCTATCAAACTGACGATGAGAAGTGGTCTTTCAATGCTATCTCTCGCATGCGCTTTATTGATATTCCTGCATCTGAGCAGAACGCGATTGAAGGCGATACGGCGGACTTTGGTGCTCAACTGACCTACCAACTTGATGATTCTTGGTCTGTCGAGACGGAGTTAATGAGCGACAGTGAATACAACTTCCACGGTAACTTACGAGCTAAAGCCAAGTATGAAACTGGAGATTGGGAGTTTTACCCGAGCGCGACGCTGCGTTATAAAAGTGCTGATTTCAACAGTGAGTATTACTCCGCATCTAATGAAACCATTGGTGCTGGTGTTGACTTAAATGTTGGTGTTGAAACGCGTTACCATGTGGTTTCTAACTTGTACTTATTGGGTTCAACCAGTGTGACTCGATTGGACGATAACGCTTACGATTCTTCGATTGTTGAAGACCGTTATCAGGGGGAATTGTACCTTGGCTTTGGTTTCTTTAACGACAAAGAGAAAGCGCCAAAACCTAAACTGAGCAATGCGCCGTACTTACGTGTCGCACACGGCTGGGGAACGCCATCCAATATTGGCGACATCATGAAGTTCAATCGAGAGAAAGACGAATACAACAACCAGTTGACCTCGTTCTTCTATGGACACCCGTTAACCGATGAGATCTTCGGTTTGCCACTGGATATCTATTTAACCCCAGGTATTGCGCACCACTGGAGTTCAGACGTTCAATCGAGCAGCACCGAATACATTATCGCAATCAAGGCGTACTACACCTTTGATTGGCCAACTCAGTGGCGTGTTGGTGTGGCAGAAGGTATGTCTTACATCGATTCGATTACCTATATCGAAGGCTCTGAGATGGACCGTAAAGGTTACACCGCAAGCCATCTATTGAACTACTTAGACTTCTCATTCGATGTCAACGTTGGCGACTTGATTGGTAAGAATGACTTGAACAACTTATGGTTCGGTTATTCATTGCATCACCGTTCTGCAATCTTTGAAAAATCCTCTCAGTTTGGACGAATCAAAGGCGGCAGTAACTACAACACGGTTTACTTCCAATATGAGTTTTAACGACAACCTGTAGTTTAAAGTTCAGTTTAACGTCATACAAGCCAACTTCCGTTTACGGGGTTGGCTTGTTTTGTATGGCTTTCACAAAAGTGGCGTGATCAATGTATTTTCTGCTTTTTGTATAAACGACTTATGTATCCTTTTTATTTGTAACCTTGCCGTAACAGCGATATTGCCTCACTCGCTCTCTATTTATCTACAGAAAACATGATAACTCTCTCACATGTTTAGCTTAAATGCTTAAAGGTTTAAGCATTAAATTTTGTTCGGGTAATCCCATAATCACAAAAGGTAAATGACCACATTGCTGACAGTGTTACTCAGATGGGAATATCCGTTGTGAAACGTTTATACACAAAGGTCGATACGAGAAATGATAAAAAAAAGCCTTTTAGCTACCTGTACCCTCATGGCTAGCATGTTTGCGTTCGCTGATGTCACAATCACCGAACTTACCGTTAATCCACAGCTCTACCCAGTAGGGTTTGAACAACATTTACAAAGAAACTTGGACTTCTTTGTTGATGGCGTAGGTGTTGATCAAAAAGCCAAAGTTCCATACGACACGATTTTCGTCGATAAAAATGGCCAGATTGAACACGACTATTATGTCAACACAACAGAGATTGGCCTGTACCTAAATGTGCTTGTTGAAGCACATAAAAACGGCAATGCTGATGCACTAATACGTATCCATGAAACACTGGATGCGTTGGCAGGGGCTCCTACTTGGAAAGGTCTGTTCTTCTGGCCTTACGATATTGAGGGAGAGCAACTGAAACCAAACAAAGATGGCATTGTTCCCGCCGTAGATAACGCAAACTTAGCATTTGCTCTTGCTGGTGTAGCCGGCGCTTATCTTGACTCAAAGCAATCCGACGAAAAAGAAGTCGTTGCTAAGGTTGACTCTATTCTTAAGAGCCAAACAGATGGTTGGTCAGCACTCTATGATGAAAGCCGAGGTCTGCTCTATTCTGGGTGGTCAACGAAGAAAGAAGCGCCACTATCATATCATATAGATCGTAAGGCAAATGAGAGTCGATTAGCCCCAGTCTGGGCTCACCTGATTACTCAAAACTCAGAAAATACGGTCCCGAAAACAGCGTTCAATGATATGGAGTTATATACGCAAGACTACTACCTCGATGGCAAAAAATATTCGCCTATGTTGACTTGGGATGGTGCTTACTTCCAAGGCATGCTTTCGATGATTTGGTTGGAAGAACGCTCATTGATCCCAGATTTCTCTATGATCGAAGATATGACAGAGATCCAAAAGTACCACGCTATCAAGCATCAAATTCCTTTCGTGTCGTCCGCAGCAACGGTTGACGATGGTTATGCGGCATTCGGTGTCCCAGAGCTATCAGAGTCTAAAGTCCGTTTTAACAATACTGATATTGCTGGTGGTGATACCGGTACACCTCATGCGCTAGCGCTTTCTTACATGGTGAATCCATTTGAAGCCGTAAAACTGTTGAACACAGTAATCGACTACTACCCACAACTTGAAACGCCATATGGCTGGTATGACGCGATAAACGGCAAAGGTGAAACCTCGACGAAAATTCTGTCTCTAGACCAAGGTATGTTTGTCGGTGCCTTCCTTTCACCGGCTATCAACCAAGATGTGCGTAAGTACCTAGAAAGTAAAAATTACTACGCAGCCATCGTGGATATGTACGAGACCTTTGAACCGAATAATAAATAGAAAAGGATTTGAGTCGTGAATTTTGAAAAAGCAGTGAACATTATCAAAGCAGCAAGCATTATCCCATTCATGGCAATTGCGATCCCATCCGTTGCTTATGCTGATGAAGCGCAAGAAGAGGTGGAAGTGGGTTTGTGGAGTGACCATCAATACCGCGAGTTGATTCTGGAAACGGAGTCGGCCAAAAGTAGTAATGCGTCACCTCGAACTCGTGCACTAACGGGTATCGAATACGAACACATTGATAACGAAAATCAACCCAATGAAGAGCTTCTTCACTATATCTACGCTGATGGTTTCACCCGTGTGACGGATAACTTCAGTATGGGTTACGTACTTAAAGAAATACACCATAGCCGAGGTGGTGAAAGTACTGGATTGAGTAATTATTCAGAGCTGATTCCAAGTTTTTACTGGCGTCAAAATGACAACGTTGCTTACAACTTGATGTTGTCGTACGAAAAAACGATCGGTGAATGGCATTATGACAAATACATGGCAAAACCGGGAATTGACCTTAGCTTTGGCCGCCACTTCTTACACTTAAGTGCAGAGCTTGGCTACAAAGATGAAAGGCAAGGCCCGGGCAGCCGAGGCACGTTCATTGAGTCTGAGCCTTTGTACCTTTACCGCTTAGATAACGGCATTAATATCGGTGCAAAGGTCATCTATGTTGAAGAGCATAACGACTTCAACTATGTCGAGTTTGCTGTTAAGCCTTTGGTCCAGTTCAACTTTGATAACGGCAACTACCTAGAGCTGCGTTATGAGAGAGGTACGTTGGACATGGGTTCAGATCCAAATAACCGCGACCATTTTGACTATGATGTTTATGCGTTATACGCGGATTTACCAATCAACGAACACTTCTCTTTCTTGGCAGATATTCAGGTGAAAGATCGTCACGCGGATCCGGCACCTTGGACAGGGGAACAATTGGTTTGGTTCTCTAAAGTCGGGATTGTTTGGAAGTTCTAACAAACAACTTTAGTTATCGTGGGGTTGCTATTCGGCTGAAACAAACGCGGATTTGACAACCCCACATCTAACCACTTGCACTATTGTTTGGATACACCGCGAAGGAAGGTGTGACCTAAATAGTGAGCGCATTTATAGATAGGAATGCAGAATCATGGCGAAAGTAACGCTACAAAATGTAAACAAAGTCTATGACAACGGCTTCCACGCTATTCACGATGTGAGTTTAGACATCAAAGATGGTGAATTCATGGTGCTTGTTGGTCCATCTGGCTGTGCTAAATCGACGATGCTGAGAATGGTTGCAGGCTTAGAAGGTATTACCGATGGGCAGCTTGTGATTGGTGACCGAGAGTGTAATGACTTGCCGCCAAAAGACCGTGGTATCGCGATGGTATTCCAGAACTACGCGCTGTACCCGCATATGACCGCTTACGAAAACTTAGCATTTGGTTTGGAAACGGCAAAGAAATCAAAAGCAGAAATTAAAGAACGTGTCACCAAAGCAGCCGAGCTTCTTGAAATCACGGATCTGCTAGATAGAAAGCCAAAGCAGATGTCAGGTGGTCAGCGTCAGCGTGTTGCCTTAGGGCGCGCAATGGTACGTAACCCGGATGTGTTCTTATTCGATGAACCGCTATCTAACCTCGATGCCAAACTGCGAGTGTCGATGCGTCGCCGAATCATTCGCCTGCATAACCAGCTTCAAGAGTCGGGTAAGCCAGCAACCATGATCTACGTAACCCATGATCAGGTTGAAGCGATGACCATGGGAGATCGTGTCTGCATCCTTAATCAAGGCCAAATCATGCAAGTCGATACACCAATGAATGTGTACCACAACCCAAAAAACAAGTTTGTTGCTGAGTTTATTGGCTCTCCAGCCATGAACATGCTTGAAGGCACTCTATTGGAACAAAGCGGAAAAGTGTGCGTTCAACTCAATGAACACACCATCGAACTGTCGCAAGCACATCAAGAGAAAGCGAAAGAGTGGGTAGGGCACCGCGTCCACCTTGGTATTCGTCCAGAGCACTTATCGGTCTCTAATCAAGCGAATCAAAACACGCTACCGGCAAAAGTTGAGGCGAAAGAAGAGCTAGGGTCAGAAGTCTACTTACACGTCACCATCTTCGATAAACCAGTGGTTTGTAAGCTACTCGATACCGAGCAAACACCTGATGTCGGCACTCATTGTCACATTCAACTTCAAGTCGAGAAATGCCACGTCTTTGATGACGCTTCTCAAGAAAATATCCACTACACAGAATCAAAATAAGTTTGGAGTAAAGCTTTATGCACCACATTCAACCTGGATCACAAATGAGCGTTGGCAATGAAAGCCTAAACCTCACGTTCAACGCAGATGGCGTACTAGGCGCAATTCGCAGTGATCGTTTAATGGTGTCTTTGTTCGATACGCCTGACTCAGAAATGGCGATCTCGAATATATTCCTTCGCGTTAAAGGTGAAGGCAAATTAAATGTCACACCATTGCTTTTTTTTAATAACAAGATTGAAACGTTTAAGCAGAGCGATGGTTCACTACAGTGGGTAACAACAACGGAAGACTTTGAAGCCGTTGTGTCGATTAAAACTGTTGACCATGCATTTTTCTACGATGTGAATATTACGAATCTCTCTTCACAGCCACTGATATATGACCTGATTTACGGTCAGGACGTTGGTCTTGCGGATGAAGGCGCGGTTAAAACTAATGAATTGTACTGTTCTCAATACCTAGACCATCAAATCTTTGAAAACCAAATGGGTTACGTGGTTTGTAGCCGTCAGAACTTACCTCAATCTTCAGGCAACCCGCGCATTCAATTGGGTTCTCTTTCTCCTGTCGTTGGCTACAGCACCGATGGTTTCCAGTTCTTTGGTAAGGAGTTTAAGTTAACAGGCGAGGCCGCAGCATTGAACGCGCCACAACTTGAAAACCAAAAATATCAATATGAGATGGGTTACATCGCGCTTCAAACTGAAGAAGTTACGCTTGCAACAGAATCGTCTAAGGAAATGGTTTTCTATGGTGTTGTCACTGCGGACTTCCCGAAATCAAATTCGGGCGAGCATATCGCACTGGAAGAGATTACAGCTAAGCACACTCAACTGACGTTATCTGAAGAGATGGAACGTGAGCCTTTATCTTGTGTGCACCAACCTAAAGGCGAGTACCTGCAGGGCGGAAAGCTGAGCGAGAAAGAGATCACAGAGTTCTTCGGTGATGATCAAACGTTCGCAGACGTTAAAGACGGTGAATTGCTGTCATTCTTCTACGGCGACAACAAATACGTGACTTTGCCAGAAAAAGAGAAGCACCTAGAGCGTATGACAGGTCATGTGATTGCGTCGGGCAATAATCAAGATTACCAGCAATCTATCATGAGCTCGACACACTACATCGGCGGTGTTTTCAACTCACAGCTAACGCTTGGCAATACCTCATTCAACAAACTATTGGGTGTGTGCCGAAACCCGTTAAACCAATTCACTCATGCAGGGCAAAGAGTATGGGTTGAAGTGGAAGGAACCTACCGCGCATTGGGCATGCCTTCGGCTTACGAAACTGGCCAAAACTATTCGCGTTGGATCTATAAACTACTTGGTGGCTACCTAGAGATCGTTTCGTTCTCAAGTGCGCAAAGCCCAATCATCCAGCTATATATCACTAAACACGGCATCGAGGCTCCGCTTTCAATCAAAGTGTCACACCAACTTGTTTTCGGTAACAACGAAGGTGAAGGCAGTGTTGAGATTGCAAGAGATGGCGAACTGTTCACGGTGACAGGCAAAAATGAACTGATTGATCAATTCATGCCGCAGCTGAGCTATGGCCTTGCAGTGTCAGGCATGGACGTAACGGCTGAAACGATCGGGCGTGCGGATTCTGATTCAGTGGAGTACTTGGTACTCAACGGTTCTCTTGACAGTCACTGTTCTGTCGCGATTGGCGGTAAGACGGGCGCGCTAGATACTACTGCACAATTTATGGCGTTTGAGGCAGAACGCGAGCAATACCAAAAAGGTATTAAGTCTTTGACCAAAGGCTTCAATGTTGATTTCAGTGAAGACAACGGCAACAGCCAGCGCATCAATACGTGTCTGGACTGGTTCACTCACAATGCTTTAGTTCACTACTCAACGCCACATGGCTTAGAGCAATACTCAGGTGCGGCATGGGGTACGCGTGATGTATCTCAAGGCCCATTCGAACTGTTTATGTCGATGCAGGAATACGCAAAGGCAAAAGCGGTACTAGCAGAGATCTACAGCCACCAGTATCAAGAGACGGGTACTTGGCCTCAATGGTTCATGTTCGACCAATACGCGACTATCCAACAAGAAGAAGCGCACGGTGACATCGTAGTGTGGCCGCTCAAAGCTCTGGCTGATTACCTAAATACGACGGGCGACATCAGTATTCTGGATGTTGAACTGCCGTACACGTTAGCAGAAGAAGGTTTTGTAAAGAGCGAAAACAACTTCACTTTAATGCACCACGTACAAACTCAAATTCAGCATATGCTTGATAACCTTGTGCCGGGTACATCGCTATCTTGCTACGGTGATGGTGACTGGGACGATACGTTACAACCCGCGAATCAATCACTGCGTGAGAACATGGTGAGTGGGTGGACAATTCCACTAACGCTACAAGCGCTTAAAGGTATGTACCAAGCACTTAAAGGCAGCGCACATCAAGACTACGCCGTTTCTTTGATGGAATTGGCAGACAAGATGGAAAGCGATTACCACCACTACTTGATTAAAGATGGTGTGATTGCTGGCTTTATCCACTTCGATCGTGATGAAGAGGGTAGTGTTAAGCAAATCGAGCACTTGCTGCACCCATCGGATCAAAAAACGGGTATCAGCTACCGACTATTGCCAGCAAGCCGCTCAATCATTTCAGAAGTGTTTGACCCAGAAATGGCAAGCACTCACATGGACATCATTAAGCAAAACCTTGTTCACCCTGACGGTGTTCGCTTGATGGATAAAATGGCCGAGTACAAAGCAGGTAAGCAGAGCTACTTTAAGCGCGCAGAACTGGCAGCCAACCTTGGCCGCGAAGTCGGTCTTCAATACTGCCACGCACATATTCGATTCATCGAAGCACTGTGTAAGTTGGGTGACGCGGAAGCAGTATTCGACAACCTGTACAAAATTGTCCCAGTGGGTATTCAAGACCACGTGCCAAACGCTGAGCTTCGTCAGTCTAACGCGTACTTCTCAAGTTCAGATGCGAAGTTCAATGACCGCCCAACGGCATACGACAACTTTGACCAAGTGAAAAACGGTCAAGTTGCAGTGAAAGGCGGTTGGAGAATCTACTCAAGTGGTCCAGGTATCTACGTGAACCAACTTATCTCTAATGTATTTGGTGTTCGATTCGCGCACAACGATCTCATTCTTGATCCAGTTATCTCTCCGCGAGTTGGTCAAACGAAGATCCACTTCGAGCTTGATGAGAAGCCTGTGACCTTAGTTATCGATTTGGTTGAAGGTTCACACACTCCAAAAACTATTTCGATAAACGATGAAGTGGTGCCATTCGAACTTACTGAGAACCGCTATCGCGCTGGTGGTGCGAAGATCTCACGCGAATGGTTGCTTCAGAGATTGAGTAGCGAAGAAAACACCCTTCATATCTCCCTTTAATAATCTGTTGGGCTCAGCGATGGGCCCAACCCAAAGGCTGAGTATGAGAAAAATGCAAGGTGTGAAGAGCTGGGCTCTTAAAGGAAGTAAGTGAAATGAAAGTGACCATTAAAGACGTAGCTAAAAAAGCGAATGTCTCCATCGCAACCGTTTCGTACGCAATGAATGACTGCAATCGCGTCAGTGAAAAGACGCGTCAGCATGTTCTCAATATTGCTAACGAGATGAATTATGTCGCTAACACCAATGCTAAGCAGTTGAAGCAGCGTCGTAGCTATGCCATCGGCCTGTTTTTAAACAACTGGTTTGGCCCGATTTACAGTGAGCTTGTCAAAGGTATCGAGAAGGTCTGTCACCAGCGTGGCTATGATGTCGTGGCTTGTAGCATGTATGGCAATGAAGACTCTACGGCTCACAAGTATATTCGAGATCGAGTCGTTGATGGCGCAGTGGTGTTAACCAATTCATTTGATACCGAGTTTCTAAAATCGGTCGCAGGCCCGGACTTTCCCATGGTGGTGCTAGACCGAGAGTTAAATGCTCCCGGCATCTACAACATCCTAATCGACAACTTTGGTGGAGCGTTCAGTGCAACCAAAGAGTTGGTGCTCAAGGGCTGCAAGGACATCTACTTCTTCACTGGACCTGACGACTCATACGATAGCAAAAAGCGATTAGACGGCTATATTTCCGCTTTGGGGTATTTCAATCTACCTGTCAAAAATCATCATTTGATAAAAAGCGACTTTACCGAAAAGACCGCTTACAAACAGATGAAAGACATACTTGAACAAGGACGTAGGCCTGATGCCGTATTTGCTGCCAATGATGAAATGGCGATTGGCATACTTCGCGCAGCTAAGCGTTATGAAATAGATATTCCCAACGAAATGAAACTTGTCGGCTTTGACAATATAAGAATGGCAGAGTTAATGATTCCAAGTTTATCTACCGTTACTCATGAAAAAGAGGGAATGGGGGAGCTAGCAGCATCAACATTGATCAATGCTCTCGATGATAAAACCGAAAAATTACAAGCATTAACGATTTTGCCAACCTCCTTAATTTTACGTGAAACTCTGTAGGATAGTTATGAAAAAGTGGTTGATTGGATGTGTGCTCGCATTAAGTTCGCAGATCACACTCGCAGATAATACCCGTATCGAAGTCATGACCCCAGTAGGTAATTATATGGACTTTGTCCGTTCTGAGTTAGTTCCTGAGTTCAAAAAAAGATACCCAAACGTAGATGTTGTTGTTTCAAATGATGAAAATTTAGAGACTCGTATGGCAGCAGGTGATGTGCCGAATCTCTATGCTGGAGTCTTTGGCTATCAACCTGCGAAATACGCAAAGATGGGCAAGCTAGCTTATTTGGAGCAGTTTGATGGGTTCAATGAAATGGTTGATAGGATTGACCCAGTTTTTATGCAAAAAAACTACGGTAGAAACTACTACATCCCTTGGAATGCAACAACGACATTGATGCTCTACAACAAAGAGTTGTTCATCGAAGCGGGCTTAGACCCAGAGAACCCACCTCAAACATGGGATGAATTCTTATACGCGGCTGAAAAGATTAGCCAACTACCTCCACGAGCAGACGGCAGCCCCGTGTATGGCACGGTTTTTTGGAACGAAGCGCTATCGTGGGGAAGTTGGTATTGGAGCATGTTGGCTCAGATGTACTACAACTTCAACGATGGCCAATACGGCCTGCTTAATCGTTTTGGCACCAATCCTATCTTCGATAGAGAAGAAGCGAATCTAGCGCTGTTCTTCGAAACTATGGCTAAGGCGCAGCAGTATTCTCCACTGACCATGGAGAAGAATTTTTTCTCACGCACTATTGGTATGTGGCCACAGTTTGGTTTCGGCTGGAAAGCAAACCTAACCGAAGCGGCAGGTAAACCGATGGTGGTGGGTGACGATGTTGGACTAGCACCGATTCCGACACTCAACAAAGGTGATACCTCATACTCCACACTCGATGGCCGCGCTCTGATGATCTTCAAAAACAGCGTCGAGAAAGAGCAGCTGTCGTGGGCGTTCTTACAACTGATGATGGAAGACGAGTTTAACCACAAAGCGAATGTAGCGCTGGGACAACTGCCAACACTGATCTCGCTAAAAGACCGACCTTACTACAACACATCAGAAGCCAAACCATTTGTTGAGCAACTACCAAATGCAAAATTGAATGAACCTTTTGCACTGTCATCAGACATGGCTGGCGTCATTCTTGAGCAGTATTCCAAAGCTGTGGTTAAGCAAGATGTTTCTGCTGAGGAAGCGGTAGAAGCAGCGGCAAAGCAAGCTGAAAAACTCATTAACGAATAGTGTGATAGGTCTAAGTGAAACTATGAAAAAAGATAACCTCATAACCGGCTACCTGTTCCTTGCACCATGGATTGTGTACTTTGCGGTCTTTTTGATTTACCCGTTCTTCTTGTCGTTCGAGAGTAGCTTTCTAAGCGTAAACATCTTGATGCCAGAGAACACCAAGTTCATCGGTTTAACCAATTGGATTACGGTGGTGACGGACTTCTTGTTCTGGAAGTCGTTGTTCAATGTGGTGTTTAACCAAGTCATCTTCGTGACGTTGAGCTTCGTGATTGGACTGGGTTTGGCCTTGCTCCTCAACGAGATCAAATTTTTGTCGAGCATGTTCCGCACCATCATGTTCATTCCAGTGGTGACCTCGATTACCGTAGCTATGATCATTTTTGACTTCATATCAGGTCCTTCTGGTCCCATTCAAAATACCATGGTGGGCGCGAACCTCCTTTCAGAACCGGTGTTTTGGAAATTCGAAGAGTGGTTACCAATGCCTGTGATTGCGGTGTTCAGTGCATGGAAGTGGTTTGGTGTTCAGATGATCATTTTCCTTGGTGGTATCGCCAGTATCGACAAATCTCTGTTTGAAGCGGCTGACATTGATGGCGCATCGTGGTGGCGTAAGACCAAGAAAATTACTCTGCCGATGATCATGCCGCAGATCGTGTTTGTGATGACAATGAACATTATCAACGGCTTGCAGATGTTTATCGAAGTGTTTATGAACTTCGACTTAAACGGCGGCCCTTACCAATCGGCACTCACCCCTGTGCTCTACCTCTACCAAACCGGTTTTGAGCAGATGAAGATGGGTGAAGCTTCAACCATTGGCTTAATGCTCGCTTGCGTAATTTACCTGCTGACGATGATGCAGTTAAAAATCACCAGTAAGGAAGACTAATCATGAATGCTGATAAGAAAAAGAACCTACTGATTTACGGCACACTTTTGGTTGCCACCCTTATTGTGTTGTATCCGTTCTTCTACATGGTGATCAACTCATTTAAGACGGGCCCAGAGATCATGCACAGCCCGAACAGCTTGCCAAAAGAGTGGTCGTTTGCTGGCTACATCAAAGTGTTTGATTCAGTGAACTTGGGGAGAGTGTTCTTCAACACCATCTTTATCTCGGTCACTGTCACGGTACTGAACACATTATTCTCGTCGATGGTTGCTTATTCGATTGTCAAAACCAACTTACCTGGCCGCGAGTTTTGGCTGAAAGTGATTCTTGGCTCGATGATGATTCCAGCGATTCTGTTCACCATCCCAACCTACATGATGATGTACGAGTGGAATTGGATTAACACCTATCGTGTGCTGATCATTCCGGGGGCAATCAGTGCGTACAACATCTTCTTGATGGTGCAGTTCATGAAGCAGATAGACAATGCTTACTTGGAAGCGGCACGTATTGATGGTGCGAGTGAGATGCGTATCTTCTTCAAAATCATTCTGCCTATGATGCGACCAGCACTGGCAACGGTCGGTATTCTGACCTTCATGGGTGCATGGAACGACTTTATGGGGCCACTACTTTACGTACGAGACGAATCTCTGATGACGCTGCAGCTTGCGCTGTACAACTTTAAAACTGAAGTACCGGGAACCAACCTGGAGCAACTGTGGGCGATGACCACCATGATTGCGGTTCCTGTTGTGATTGTCTTTTTCTGCCTACAGAAGAACTTCATCAAGGCATTTACTGGCGTAGGGGTTAAGTAATGAAAGTATCGACAGGATATAAATTGTTAGCGTTGGCCTCGGTTATCTTTATCGCATATGGCTCCGCTTGGCTGAGAGCTTACTCACTATCGGAAAACTACTTTGCATACGCAGAGCAGCAATACAAAAAAGGTGAGCTGGTAACAGCGTTAAAAGGGATGAACAAACTCGAACTCAGAATTGAAGATGAGTATTTAGGTGGTTACCAGCAAGTGATTGAAACTTGGCGAAGCGCAACGCTTGGGCCTAAGCCAGACGCTTACTATCAGTCGTTAGAAAAGCCCGCATTGATTATTGAGCAACTTAACGAAAAGCAGTTAATGGAGTTCATCGAGATCTACGTTCAGCTTGATTCTCGATATGTGCCAACGGCGGCCGATCAACTGCGAAGCTTAGCGAAACAGTCTGGTAATGACGCGTTATACCAAGAGATGACCGAGTTTCTAACCGAAGCTTTCCCACGATACAAATTGAAAGAGATCTAATCGATGGCTCTATACAAAGACAGCTCTGTTAGCTACCAAACTAGAGCGCAAGATTTACTGTCTAAGATGACGCTTGCCGAGAAGGTGGGTCAGCTTTGCCAATCGCCAATGCTGGATTATGACGACAATAAGCAAGAATACTTGATGAAAGTGGAGCAGGGTGCGTATGGCTCGCGCATCCTTGCTGACACAGCGTGGGCGGGTAATGCGCCGGGTGAATCGGTTGATCCGCACCAGCTCAATGAGATCCAAAAAGTGGCGATGGAAAAAAGCCGCCTGGGGATTCCAGTGATATTCGCGCGTGACGTGATTTACGGCCAAAAGACGGTGCTACCAATTCCCCTGGCTCAGGCATGTTCTTGGAACCCCAAGTTGGTTGAAGAAGCTTATGAGTGCATCGCGGCTGAAGCGGCATCGCTAGGCATTAACTGGACTTTTGCGCCGATGCTCGACATTGTTCGAGACCCTCGTTGGGGCAGAGTGATTGAGAGTTCAGGTGAAGATCCGTACTTAACCAGTCAGTTTGTAAAATCAGTAGTGAAAGGCTTCCAAGGTGATGACCCTTCACAACCAAATAAGCTGGTGGCGTGTGCCAAACACTTTGTTGGTTACGGAGCGTCAGAGGGCGGTCGCGACTACGATACGACTGAATTGAGTGATAACACCTTGCACAATGTGCACTTGCCGCCCTTTGCCGCGGCAGTGAAAGCTGGCGTTGCAACCATGATGTCTGGATTTAACGACCTTGGTGGTACGCCGGTAACCGGATCTCGACCATTAATTCGAGACTGGCTCAAAGGCGAGCATAAGTTTGATGGCATGGTCGTCAGTGATTGGGGCTCTATTTCCGATCTGGAATACTTCCAAGTTGCGAAAGACCCATCTACAGCTGCGTTAAAGGCGTTGGATGCAGGTGTTGATATGGCGATGACTCACGAGGCATATGAAGACACTCTTGAAGACCTGGTGAAGAACAATCCAAGCTTACTAGAAAATCTAGATGAAGCTGTTTACCGCGTACTGCTTACCAAATTCCGCGCTGGTCTGTTTGAACGACCATATATCGACCCTGAACTGCATAAGAGCATGCTGGGCCTAGAAGAACATAAGGTCAAAGCGCTAGCTCTTGCAGAAGAGAGCATGGTGCTGCTTAAAAATGATGGTGACTTGCTACCACTGAACTCACAAGGCTTAACCATTTCTGTGATTGGCCCTCATGCTCATTCACAAAGACAGCACCTTGGTTCTTGGTGTTTAGATGGCAATGCGGACGACGTTGCAACGATTGCAGATGGCATCCAAGCAGCAGCGCCAGAGAACACTATAATTACTGATTCAAGCGCATTTAGTGATGACATGATGGAGTGTGCGCATCGAAGTGATGTAGTCGTGCTGTGCGTTGGTGAAAGCCATCGTCGAACGGGAGAAGCGCGCAATATTGCCGAACTTGTTCTGCCACCGGGTCAAGAAGAGCTAATTGAAGCCATTGGAAAAACGGGCAAACCTTTGATTGTGGTGCAGTGTACTGGTAGACCCATACCGTCTCCTAAGATTGAGCAATACGCCCAGTCATTGGTTTATGCATGGCAAAGCGGTACAGAGACAGGGAATGCAATCGGTAACTTACTGTTTGGTCATAGTAACCCGAGTGGCAAGTTGACCATGACAGTACCAAGAAGCACAGGTCAAATTCCGATGTATTACGGTCGTAAGCCGATTGGAAAAATGCGAGCGTATCAAGAGTACATGCCATATAAGAATGAGCAAGATACACCGCTTTATCCATTCGGTTTTGGCTTGAGCTATTCGCAGTTTGAATATGGTAAGTTGACGGCTGTGACATCTGAAATTGCTGAGAATGAGAACCTGATTGTTGAAGTTGAGGTAGAGAATGTATCTGAAAGGGCAGGGCAAGAAATCATTCAATGCTATATATCACGTAAGGTATCTTCGACGACTCGCCCTCAACGAGAGCTAAAAGCATTTACAAAATGCTTTTTAAAAGGGAATGAACGTAAAACAATTAGGCTGACGATTTCAGCGGACGACTTAAAGTTCTATGGTTCTCAAGAGTGTTTTATGTATGAGGTTGGTGACATTGACGTCTACATTGGAGGAAGCAGTCTAGCGACCGAGTCGGTAACTGTTCATCTTGGGTAAACATTCAACTTAACGTAAATTGTTCGAAGGAAAGTAAAAGAGATTGGGTATAACCAATCTCTTTTTGTTTATACGTTGCGGTGTATCTGACTAATGTTGTACATGTTTAAACACTGTGCCTGAATAATTAAAACAACAGGCTAGGGTGGCTTTCCGTTCTATAGCCTAGCTCACTTGTGATATAATCGCGCGAGTTTAATAAGTACAAGAATAGGACACGCTTTGACTTCGTCTCCGGAAAAAGCAGATAACAACAAGAATGCAGCACAGCCAAGTTCTTCACAGAGCAAAGCCAAGCCAAACCAAGCGGCATCGAAAAAGTCTGCTGAACAATCAAATACCAAAAAAGCTGATCAATCAGCGACAAACAACAAATCATCTCAGAATAGCCCAGCCTCTCTTCGTAAAGCGCTCAACGAATGTATGATGCGCGATCGCTTCCGTTTGAATAAGCGAATTGCTGGTGCGAGTAAAATTAAGAACGAACAAGCTAAGCACGCTGTCTTTGATGAGATTGCGTTAGACATTGCTAAGTCGATGATGACGGCAACTCAGCGTGCGGCACAGAAACCAACGATTGAATACCCAGAAATTCTACCGGTTAGCCAAAAGCGCGAAGACATCGCGAAAGCCATCGCTGAAAACCAAGTGGTTATCGTGGCGGGTGAAACGGGTTCGGGTAAAACCACTCAGCTACCAAAAATCTGTTCTGAGCTTGGCCGCGGCCGCTTTGGCTTAATTGGTCACACTCAGCCCCGTCGTCTTGCGGCGCGTTCGGTTGCGAACCGTATTGCTGAAGAGATGGAAACACAGCTGGGTGAGTTCGTTGGTTATAAGGTTCGATTCAACGACCAAATTTCTGACAATACCCAAATCAAATTGATGACCGACGGTATTCTACTGGCGGAAATTCAACACGACCGATTCTTAAATCAGTACGACACCATCATCATCGATGAAGCGCACGAACGTAGCCTAAATATCGATTTCATCATGGGTTACCTGAAAGAGTTGCTACCAAAGCGTCCTGATCTGAAAGTGATCATCACGTCGGCAACCATCGATCCAGAGCGTTTCTCTAAGCACTTTAACAATGCACCGATCATTGAAGTGTCTGGTCGTACTTACCCAGTTGATACGCGTTACCGCCCATTAGGTGGTGATGAAAGTGATTCAGACCGCGACCAAATCGAAGGCATCTTTGAAGCCGTTGATGAGCTGTGTGATGAAGGGCTTGGCGATATCTTGATCTTCATGAACGGTGAGCGAGAAATTCGTGATACCGCAGATGCATTGAGTAAACGTAACCTTCGCGATACTGAAATTGTTCCGCTTTACGCGCGTCTATCGGCGGGTGAGCAGAACCGTATCTTCCAGTCTCATACTGGTCGACGCATCGTGCTGGCAACTAACGTGGCAGAAACCTCGTTAACCGTACCGGGCATCAAGTATGTTATCGACCCGGGTACGGCGCGTATCAGCCGCTACAGCTACCGTACTAAAGTACAACGTCTACCGATTGAGCCAGTGTCTCAAGCGAGTGCAAACCAGCGTAAAGGTCGTTGTGGTCGTGTTGCAGAAGGTATCTGTATTCGTTTGTACTCTGAGGAAGATTTCGAGTCACGCCCAGAGTTTACTGACCCAGAGATTCTTCGTACTAACCTAGCATCGGTTATCCTTCAGATGACAGCGCTAGGCCTAGGCGATATTCAAGCGTTCCCATTTGTTGAAGCGCCCGATAAGCGCAACATTCAAGACGGTGTAAGGCTGCTTGAAGAGCTTGGTGCGATCGCCACCGTTGAACCGTCAGCGAACAAAAACAAGAACCACGGCGACGACAAGAAGAAGCTAACCGCGATTGGTCGTAAGCTGGCAAAACTGCCTATCGATCCACGTTTAGCGCGTATGGTAATTGAAGCGCCACGTAACCGATGCCTACACGAAGTGATGGTGATCGCGTCTGCGTTGTCGATTCAAGATCCGCGTGAGCGTCCATCAGATAAGCAACAATCGTCTGATGACAAGCACAAGCGTTTCTTCGATAAAGAGTCTGACTTCATCACGTTTGTGAACTTATGGGATTACATCAAGCAGCAGCAAAAAGCATTGTCGAGTAACCAGTTCCGCAAACAGTGTAAGCAAGATTACCTCAACTATTTACGTATCCGTGAATGGCAAGATGTGTACTTCCAAATTCACCAAGCAATGCGTGAACTGGATACTAAGTTGAATACAGAACCGGGCAGCTACGATGGCATTCACATGTCACTGCTATCAGGTCTGCTTTCGCACATCGGTATGAAAGATCAAGAGAAGAATGAGTATCAAGGTGCACGTAATGCACGCTTCCATATCTTCCCTGCGTCTGGCTTATTTAAGAAACAGCCTAAGTGGATCATGTCTGCGGAGCTGGTAGAAACCTCAAAACTTTGGGGGCGCGTTATCGCGAAGATTCAACCGGAATGGATTGAACCGCTAGCGAAACACCTGATTAAACGTAGTTACAGCGAACCACATTGGTCGAAGAAGCAAGCGGCAGTAATGGCACACGAAAAAGTGATGCTTTACGGAATCCCAATCATTCCAAAACGCTTAGTTAACTACGGTGCGATTGATGCCACTGTCAGCCGTGAATTGTTTGTACGCAGTGCATTGGTTGAAGGTGAGTGGGAAACCAAACATACGTTCTTCAAACAGAACCGCAAGCTCCTGCAAGAAGTGGAAGAGCTTGAGCATAAATCGCGTCGTCGCGACATCTTGATCGATGATGATGAACTGTTCGACTTCTATGATCAACGTGTTGGCGAAGAGGCAGTGTCAGGCCGTCATTTTGATACGTGGTGGAAGAAGACCAGTCAGAAAACTCCTGAGCTGCTTAACTTTGAAAAGTCGATGCTGTTCCGAGGCGATGCTAGCCACGTTACTGATTTGGATTATCCGAACTTCTGGCACCAAAACGGTATTAAGTTGAAACTGAGCTACCAATTTGAACCAGGTGACGACAACGATGGTGTAACGGTACACATTCCGCTGCCTATCTTGAACCAAATTGACCAAAACGGTTTTGATTGGCAGATCCCAGGCCTGCGTCAGGAACTGGTGATTAGCCTAATTAAGTCACTACCTAAAACGCTACGCCGTAACTTTGTACCTGCGCCAAACTACGCAGATGCATTCTTGGCACGTGTGACACCGCTTGAAGCACCGTTACTGGATTCTCTTGAGAAAGAGCTACGCCGCATGACGGGTGTGGAAGTGGTACGTGATGACTGGAAGTTAGACCAGATTCCAGAGCACTTAAAGGTAACATTCCGCGCTGTAGATCATCGCAAGCGTAAGCTGAAAGAACAGAAAGATCTGCATGAGTTGAAAGAGAGCCTGAAAGACAAGGTTCAAGAAACGCTTTCTAAAGTGGCAGACGACGATATCGAGCAGCAGAACCTGCACACGTGGAGCTTTGGTGAATTACCAAAAGTCTACCAACAGAAACGTGGTGGCTACGATGTTAAAGCCTTCCCTGCGCTGGTGGATACCAAAGACAGCGTAGAGATCAAACTGTTCGAAACCGAGCAAGAGCAAATCTCGGCAATGAAATCGGGTCAGCGTCGTTTAATCTTGTTGAACGTGCCATCACCGATCAAATACTTGCACTCGAACCTGCCGAACAAATCGAAACTTGGCTTGTACTTCAACCCATACGGACAGGTACTCGATCTTATCGATGACTGTATCGCTTGTGGTATTGATAAGCTGATTGAAGAGAAGGGCGGTTTGGTTTGGGAACCAGAGCAGTTTGAAGCTCTGAAAGAACACGTACGTGCAGAGCTGGGTGATACCGTAGTAGAGATTGCTCAACAGGTTGAAACCATCCTAACCACGGCATTCAGCATCAGTAAAAAGCTGAAAGGACGCGTGGATCTTTCTATGGCATTCGCACTTTCTGACATAAAAGCTCAAGTAGAAGGTTTGATTTTTAAGGGTTTTGCCACAGAATGTGGGTGGAAACGCTTGCCGGATATTCTACGCTATATGAGAGCGATTGAACGCCGCATGGAAAAACTGCCAATTGACCCGAACAAAGATCGTCTTCACATGATCAAAGTTGAGTCAGTAATGAATGATTACAAAGAACTGCTGAATAAAATTCCAAAAGGGATCGCGGTTCCAGAAAATGTAAAAGAGGTGCGTTGGATGATAGAAGAGCTTCGTGTAAGCTTCTTCGCACAGCAGCTCGGTACGCCTTACCCAGTATCAGATAAGCGTGTTAAAAACGCGATTGATGCTTGCTAAAGGAATAAAGCTAGACGCAATGGCAAGGTTTGGGTATAAATCTTGCTTATTGCATTACTAATTGAATAGTTATTACATACAGGGCGACTTGGTGGCAATTTATTACCACTCAAGGCCTGCCACTAGGACGAAAAAGGTCGAATATGAAAAAAACGTTATTGGCACTAGCACTACTAGGTGCATCTTCAACAGCAATGGCTGATTCTTGGTTGTACGGCGGTGTAATGGGTGGTCAAAACTCATTCGCTGGTGAAGATGAAAACGCGGTGGGCATCCACGTAGGTACAGGTATCCTTCCACTAATCGGTGTTGAAGCGGGTTACTGGGATCTAGGTTCTTTCGGCAGCGTTAATTACGGCAACCGCGATCTTAAGAATTTAGACGCAAGCACTGCTTACCTAGCGATTAAACCAAGCATCGATTTTGGTCCTCTTCACGTATACGCGAAGGGTGGTCTTCACTCTTACGAGCTTAAAGCTGATGGCTTCAAGCAAGACGATGTTGATATCATGTACGGTGTAGGCGCTGAATACTTCATCTTTGGTCCACTATCTGTAGGCGCTAGCTACCAAAACTTCAAAATGAAAGATGACGACTCTGGCGTATTCACGCTAAACGCAACTATCCACCTACTGTAATTACTTGCAGTCAGTGACAGACGTACCGTTGGTCACGGATATTTGTAGAGTTCGTAAGAATTCGTAAAAAATGCCAGCTTGATAGCTGGCATTTTTGTATCTGTTAACCGTGTAATCGCTACTCTGTTTTCTTATAACAGATAGCAAGCGGATGGTTATTTTTTACTGTTCAGAATACGCTGAATTCTTGGGTTAATCGCTTTACCGTGTTTACTTTCGTACTCTTCACGTTTTAAATCGTTCAGGTTCTTTACAGAGTTAGCGGCAAGAAGGAATTCTGGTAACTCAGTTTCAAGCATGCCTTTCTCATCTAAACGTTTTGCTTCCAAGTAGTACTTCTTAAACAGACCATCCAGCTTGTTTTCAGCCGTACGCTTCAAGTCATACAGTTTGTTCTGAATCAGCCATTTTTCAATTTTGTTGGCAGCGGTGCGAGACAACACACGGATACGGCTATCCAGCAACTCTTCTTCAGTTAAAGAATCTTTCAGGATCCACAGCTCACCCATTTGCGGCGGCCAGCTGTTGCCAAGCTGAATACGTTCGTGGCAGTGCATTAAAACGCGGTTAAGGCCGTCTGAATCAACAGAGTTGGCAAACTCAATGAACTTACCGCTTGGCTCACTACCGTACTGATATTCCCACTGCGTTTCGTACACGCTCAAGAAAGAGCCGAACACGTGAATACACCAATCGGTTAGTTCCAGCTCTGCAGGATCTTGATCAACAACAGGTACTTGTTGAGACGCACCAGAATCCGCAGCTTGTGCAGCCGCTACTTTCACTTCGGTACTTTGCGCTTCAATCACTTCAGGTACTAATGGACCTGTAGCGTCAGGTACAACAGGTTGAGCTGGCTCAGAAGGTTGGCTTTTTGCCTTTTTGAATGAGCTGCTGCCTGAAGCGTTCAGATGGGCTAAGCTTTTGTCTATACCCATTTCCTTGAGCTTGTCCTGCATTTCCTGAATATTGAGAGGTCTTCTGCTGTTGTTGTCTTTCATTTTGCTTCTCGTTAACTAGCCAGTACTGCAGCTTGGATTCAATCCGAGATAATGGCATTAATTCATTGGCTTTGGCTTTATACCAGAGGACAAATTTCTTCCATACTAAACTATGGTCACCGGTCAAACCGGAGAATTTAAACGCACGTTCTGCCCATGATGGTATCTCTTCTTCGTTGAGATCATGAGTAGAGACGGTGTTGCTGTTCATTGAGCCTCGACCTTGTGGACGAGGGGCCTGCTGCATGTGTTGCATTGGTGCCGGAGCAGGCTGAAACTTAGGTGCAGGTGCAGGTGCAGGTGCAGGTGCAGGTGCCGTAGAGTAGACCGGAATACTATTGGTCGGTTGAACCTCAACGTGCGCCGCAGTTTGCTCTTGCTCAATGAGCATTTTGAAAACGTGAATCTCTTTTTTATCCCGATAATCTACTTTTACCTTATCGAGAAAACCTTGGTCGACTAAACACTTAAGACAGTCGGCTAAACCAAACGTAGAGAGAGCACAAAGTTGACCTGCTGTTTGTAGGCACACATTGGTGTAGCCGAATTCGTCAGCACCGTCTGCAAGCATCAATAAAACCAGCTTTTCTGCAGGGCTAGAAGTATTCACTTGCCAAGCTAAATAAGAATATTTGGCGCTCAATATCGTGTTCTCAAAAAAGGTAAGTCGTTGTCACTATTGTAAGTCACCCCTTACCGAATTTATAGCAACTTAACAGAAAACGGCATTAGTAAGCCAAATATTGACCATAAGGAGACGTCTGCCCCATAAAGTAAGCCTACAGTCATTCATTCTTGTGGTTTAAGCTAGGAATCATTGGGCATGAATACGCATAGCAGCTTAAAGTGCCTACATTCTTTGTTAGGTTAAGAATGCCCAATTCGCGTCCACATTCTGTTGGTCACAATACAGGTCTTCTTTTAAAGTCTTCTCTTTAGGTCAACTATTGATGATTTTCTTAGCTATATCCCATTTATTCTCTTTCCATTCACAAAATGTATTTAATTTATAAAACCCCTTGATACGATCAATGCTTGCGCTATTATGACGATGAGTCAGAAATGACGAAGCGTCACAAAATGGTTAACTACATGAATTTACTATTCGTGTTAATATATTGGATAGGAGTGTTTTAAATACTGGCGAAGCTTAGATAGCGGCTAAGCTCATATACGGACTTAAAAATTATGTTTGGCTTTGGTTGTAAAGGCGATAAACAAGGTATCTTTGGTTGCAAAGGCGTGTTGTCTAAAAAGCAGCAGTCTATTGCAGACCGAGAAGTAGAGTTGATGTTGTTAGCAAAAGATCTGGTTCGAGAACAAGGGTTCGGAAACCTCACGATGGACAAGCTAACGGCAGCGAGCTCTTATTCTAAAGGTACGATATACAATCACTTTTGCAGCAAAGAAGACGTCGTTTTAGCGTTATGTATTCACTCTCTCAAGACAGAAGCAATGATGTTTGCTCGCTCTGGAGAGTTTGAAGGCAACACACGTGAAAAGATCGTCGCATTGCACGTTGCTTACCGAATCTATGCTCGCATGGAACCGGTACTATCAACCTGTGCGATCATGGCTAAAAGCCCGTGGGTACTAGAGAAAGCGTCTAGTGCACGCGTCGCCGAGATGAATGAACTGGAAGAGTTGGTGATTGAACAATGCGACTCTATGGTTAACCAAGCGGTAGAAGCGGGTGACCTAAAGTTCTCTTCTGGCGTTGGCTCAGATGCCATCGTTTTTGCTAACTGGTCAATCGCATTTGGTTCAAATGCTTTGTCACAGAATGCATCAAACAGTCATTGTATTAAGCGGTTACAAGACCCGTATTCAGTATTACACAACGCGAACATGATTCTAGACGGCCTCAATTGGCAGCCCCTTTCTAGTGACTGGGATTACCGCAAAACTTGGCGTCGTGTAGAACAAGAACTATTCAGTGAAGAGATCGCTTACTTAGAGTCTGTAGGTCGATAGCTTCCGTTAAGCCCACACATGTGGGTTTATTAATAACCATTTTTGACGATTCGTCACAAACTTGAGGCTGACCGACTGTGGTTGCTGTTTTCTTGAGTGTTTGACTAAGCATTGTGTCTTTTGTCAGCTTCGGCTGGCTTTTTATGACACAAATATGACGAATCGTCACAAATGGAGACTGTGATGAAACATGACAGCCAGAAGCCCACGTTCGATCAGCAAAACCGAGATAACCCTAATGCCGATAGCGCAAACACAGATCTAAACAGTTGGCACTCAATACCTACCAAGCGTTCGTTTATCGTTCTGCTGGTGGTGTTTTCAATCATCATTCTCTCTGCATTAGGGGCTAAGAACCTCTACTTTAGAGGGGACTACAACATCTTCTTCGAAGGCACCAACAAGCAGTTGATGGCGTTCGATGAAATCCAAACCACCTTTGCAAAAACCGACAACCTTGCGATTGTTGTCGCACCTGAAGATGGCAATGTCTTCACCCCTGAAACTCTCACCCTGATTCAAAATCTCACGGTTGATGCGTGGCAGATCCCGTATTCAAGCCGTGTCGATTCCCTTGCTAATTATCAGCACACCGAAGCCATTGAAGATGATCTTTTGGTAGAAGACTTGCTGTATGAAGAGTACGAACACACACCAGAACGCATCGCCAAAGTAAAACAGATCGCCCTTAACGAGCCGTTGCTTAAGAATGCCTTGGTGTCGGCCTCTGGCGATGTGACGATTGTGAACGTCACCGTGCAACTGCCAGAAGTGGACAAAACCGCAGAAGTGCAAGAGGTGATTGCGGCAATCAATACCATGATCGGCAAGTACCAAGCTCAGTATCCTAATGTCGAATTCCATAAAGCGGGCATCATAGCCATGAACAACGCATTTATGACTTCGGCTCAACAAGACAGCTCAACGCTCGTTCCCTTGATGCTGTTGGTGGTACTGGTGTTCCTGACCTTTATGCTGCGCTCGTTCTTTAGTGTGGTGGCGACGCTCATTGTGATCATCTCTTCGATTGTTGCCACCATGGGATTGTCTGGTTGGGCAGGGATGTTCTTGAGTACCGCAACCGTGAATGTGCCAACCTTGGTTTTAACTTTGGCGGTGGCCGATTGTGTTCACGTGATTGTGACCATGAGACAAGCTATGCAGCGCGGTATGGAGAAAGCACAAGCCATTCAATACAGCATCAAGCTCAATGCGATGCCGATTCTGATCACCTCGGTGACCACTGCGATTGGTTTCCTGATGATGAACATGTCGGACTCACCAGTGCTGCGTGATTTCGGTAACTTATCGGCACTGGGTGTACTTATTGCGTGCTTCTTGTCTGTGACTATGTTGCCAGCGTTGCTAAAACTGCTGCCAGTCAAACGCCTACCTGCCAACCCTAAGGCGGCAGACAAAGTCACCTTCATGGATAAGCTGGGCGATTTTGTCGTAACTAACCGTAAAGCACTGCTGCCGATTTCTACGCTAGTGATTGTTGGCGCTGCCGCGTTAATTCCGCTCAACAAAGTCAACGATGAATCGGTGAAGTATTTCGATACCTCAAGTGAATTCAGACAAGCGGCTGACTTCATGGAAGAGACCGTAAGCGGCATGACAACCCTCAGTATCGCAGTGAAAACTAACGAGTCTCAAGCGATTGCTGATCCTGTGTTCTTGCAAGCGATTGGTGACTTTACTGAGTGGCTACGTGTTCAACCAGAAACCGACCATGTCGCCACGCTTTCTGATGTTTACATGCGTTTGAACAAGAATATGCATGCCGACGACGACAGCTACTACAAGCTACCGCTGAACCGTGAACTTGCCGCGCAATATCTGCTGCTTTACGAAATGTCTCTGCCGTACGGCTTGGACTTGAACAACCAGATCAACGTCGATAAATCATCGATCAAAATGGTACTCACCGTCGATAACCTTGGCAGCGTTGAGCTAGTCGAACTCGAAGAGCGCATTTACTCATGGTTTGCAGCCAATGCACCGCAATATGAAGTGGTGGCTTCGAGCCCGTCACTGATGTTTGCTCATATTGGCGAAACCAACATGGCGAGCATGCTATCAACTTTGCCTATCACCCTAGTGCTTATCTCTGGCTTGATGATCTTTGCATTGCGCTCGGTTCGCTTAGGCATGATCAGCCTAGTGCCCAACATTGCGCCTGCGATCATTGGCTTTGGTTTATGGGCGCTTATCTCAGGTGAAATCAACCTCGGTTTGTCAGTCGTGGTCACGCTCACGTTGGGTATCGTGGTTGATGATGCGGTGCACTTCTTGAGTAAATACCAGCGCGCAAGAATCGAAGGGAAATCAGCAGAAGAAGCGGTTCGATACGCTTTCCACACCGTAGGTCGCGCTTTGTGGATCACCACTGTTGTGCTAGTGGCCGGTTTCTCTGTACTGGCGATGTCGAGCTTCAGACTCAACTCCGACATGGGCTTACTCAGCGCGATTGTGATTTTCATTGCGCTGGTGGTCGATTTCATCTTGCTACCAAGCTTACTGATGATCTTCGACAAACAGACCCACTATTCAGCTAAAACTCAGCACGAATTAAAGCCAGATACCAAGTCGCAGCCTAGATCGACAGCCGAACTGACTACTTCGACCAAATAAGGAAACGTCGGCCTGCTGCGGTGGGCTGACTCAAGGAGATATTTATGAAAAGCGTTAAACAAACATTCGCTACTACATTACTTACTGTTAGCTCGTTGGCACTGAGCACATTCGCCGCTTTCCCAGCATTAGCAGACCCAGCGAAAGGCTTAGAAATTGCCGAACAACGCAAAGCCGTCGATATGGGGTGGGGCGATTCTGTCGCGACCATGGAGATGCTACTTCGCAACAAACAGGGCGAAAGCAGTACACGTCTGATGCGATTGAAATCTTTGGAAGTCGATGACGATGGCGACAAAGGCTTAACCATTTTTGATGAACCACGCGACGTAAAAGGCACGGCTTTCCTAAACCATTCGCACATCACCAAATCCGATGACCAGTGGTTGTATCTTCCTGCACTCAAGCGTGTAAAACGCATCTCTTCACGCAACAAATCTGGCCCGTTTATGGGCAGTGAATTTGCGTATGAGGACTTAAGCTCGTTTGAACTTGAAAAGTACACCTTCAACTACATTGAAGACGCGAAACTGGAAGGCGTAGACACCTTTGTTTTAGAGCAAGTACCGACCGATAAAAACTCAGGCTACACCATGCAAAAGGTATGGCTAGACCAACAGCACTACCGCCCAATGAAAGTCGAGTTTTACGACCGCAAAGGCGCACTGCTTAAAACTCTATCGTTCCAAGATTACAAACAGTACCTAAACCAATACTGGCGCGCACACACCATGGCGATGCAAAACCATCAAACAGGCAAAAGCACCGTATTAACCACGACAGATTTAGTGTTCCAGACCGGTCTTAAAGACAAGGATTTCCAAAAGAACACACTAAAACGTGCGAAATAAGGCAGGAATATGAAAAGGATTGTGGCAACAGGAACCCAATTATCCTTAACCTTGGCGGCGACCGTCGGGCTTATGCAGGTGTCGTTGCCTTGTGTGGCGGCAGGCTTTAGTCCTGATATCGCAGGGCAGGTTAACCTTGAACATAGGCAGTTCTTTAGCGACGGCTTACAAGGGCAAGACAAAGGACAAAGCTCACTGGTGTTGCAGCCAGAGTTTTACTGGGAGCAACAAGAGGGCAACGGCAGTATTACCTTCACCCCGTTTTATCGCCTAGACAGTGAAGACGATGAACGAACTCATGGTGATATTCGCGAAGCCTTGTATTTAACCTATTGGGATGATTACGAACTGCGAGCGGGTGTTGGAAAGGTATTTTGGGGCGTAACCGAATCGGCGCATTTAGTGGATGTGGTAAACCAGACCGATGCCATTGAATCGGTCGATGGCGAATCCAAGTTAGGTCAGCCTATGGTGCACTTCACCTCGATAAAAGAGTGGGGCACCATAGACGCCATGTTACTGCCGTATTTTTGTGAGCGTACCTTCGCAGGCGAAGACGGTCGATTAAGGCCAACCGTGCCAGTATCGGACGATGCGCTTTACGAATCTTCACGAGAAGAAAAACACGTTGATGTGGCATTGCGTTACAGCCAAACGTACGGTGATTGGGATGTCGGTTTAAGCTACTTAGGCGGCACAAACCGCGACCCTTATTACCGTGTGGAAGGCAATCAACTCAAGCCATACTACGCCCAAATGCAACACTTCGGATTGGATGTTCAAGGCATTATCGGTGACTGGTTATGGAAGCTGGAAAGCATTTATCGCGACAGCTACGACAACCATACCGGCGTGGCGACAGGCTTTGAATACACTTGGGTAGGGGCGCTTGAATCGTACTGGGACATCGGCTTCATCGCTGAATACCTGTATGACAGCCGAGGCAACAATGCCCAAACCATCGGCCAAAATGATGTGTTCCTTGGGGCACGTTTCGCTTTGAACGATGAAGACGGCACCGAAGTGCTTACTGGTATCACTCAAGACTTAGATAACAGTGATGTCTACAGTGCCAAGCTAGAGGCATCGAGCCGTATTAACAACAATCTCAAGTGGCGACTGAATGCTTGGTTGTTTGAGAACGAAACCCCAGAGGACTTGTTGTTCTTCGCACGCAAGGATGACTTTGTTGAGATGGCGTTGGAATATTATTTCTAATGTTAGCTTCGTGGGGCGTTCCTGTTGGGGGGGACGTCTCAAATTTAAGATGAGCCATATTTAGAATGTTCAAAGTCGTCTTTTTATAAAGTGGATCAAACAATCGAATAAACCTACAGGTAAAATGGTTATATTTTTTCAGTATCTATAACCTCAGAATATGCATGTAAATCGTGCTGGTGGTATCGGCCTTAAGGGATTTATGAATTCATTTAATTGGGATAAAAACTTTGAAACAGGCATTGGTGTTGTAGATGAACAGCATCAATATCTTGTTGGTATTATCAACCACTACGGAAATCTGTTGTCAGAGAACACTATCTCTATCGACGACATAAACGTCGCTTTACTCGATCTCACATGCTATGCCGAATTTCACTTTAAAGAAGAAGAATCTTTGATGAGAGATTGCGGTGTGTATGAGCGACACATTGAAGAGCATATCAAAGTGCATCGTGTATTTATGCAAGATATCTACAGTATGCAAGCTTTCATCATGGAAGAAGATCAGTCGTCAGCACGGCAGTTACTTGATTTCTTGATCCACTGGCTTGCTTACCACATCCTCGGCATCGACCAAAACATGGCGCGACAAATGACCGCGATAGAAGAGGGCGCGACACCTCTGCAAGCCTTTGAAGCGGAAGAAAAGCAGCAAGATTCTGCGACTGTCCCGCTGTTGGCTGCGCTTAACGGCCTGTTTGAACAAGTCTCTGAACGAAACAAACAGTTGTTACGCTTCAACCAGTTACTCGAAGATAAAGTTGAGGAACGTACGGCAGAATTAAAACGAGCGAATAAGAGACTTGAAGAACTGTCATTAACCGACTCTCTTACTAATTTGCATAACCGTCGTAGTGCTTTTAAACAGTTAGCGCTGCATTGGCAAGACTCCAAAGAACTGGGCATGCCTTTAGTGTGTATTATGATTGATGCCGACCACTTCAAGCGCATTAATGACACCAGCGGCCATGATGCAGGCGACTTGGTGCTACAAACCCTCTCGCGTGAACTGAAAAACACGTTCCGTAATGATGATATTGTTTGCCGGTTAGGTGGCGATGAGTTCTTGGTTATTTGCCCAAACACCGACCTTAAAGGTGGGATGTACATCGCGGAAACCGCTCGACAGAAAGTGTCTGAATTAGAGGTTGAAACCAGTCATCAAGTTTGGATTGGCAGTATTAGTGTCGGTGTCGCTGAAATGACCCAAGAATTCGAAACCATGAACGAATTGATTAAAGCGGCGGATGAGTCCGTCTATTTAGCAAAAAACGCAGGGAAGAACAGCGTTTGTTCTATTCAGATCTAGCCTTCAGGTCATTTCCAAATTAAGAAGTGGAACCTGTAATTGTTCCACTTCTTCCTACTCCTCATTAATATCCTGTTAAATTTGCCGTGTTTTTAGGCAATAACTTGTTCTTTTAGCGATTCAATTTGGCATTGGTTGCGTGTTTGATTACTATGTGTAGCTATCTAAAAAAACTAATCATCCGATACGGACACTACCAACTGGTAGATGAGGAAATGATGCAACATCTAGAAGAGATCATTGCTAATGCAACGACTGCTATTGATACAGCAGATTCGTTAGTCGCACTTGATGAAGTGCGAGTTCAGTATTTAGGTAAGAAGGGTGAACTTACTCTTCAACTACAAAGCCTAGGTAAACTTCCACCAGAAGAGCGTCGCACTGCTGGTCAAGAGATCAACAAAGCGAAAGGTGCTGTTCAACAAGCGATCGCAGCTCGCAAAGACGCACTACAACGTGCAGAGCTTGAAGCGAAACTAGCTGAAGAAACTATCGATGTGAGCCTACCAGGTCGTCGCATTGAGAACGGTGGTCTTCACCCAGTTACTCGCACTGTTGAGCGTATCGAACAGTTCTTTGGTGAGCTTGGCTTTAGCACTGAGTCTGGCCCTGAGATCGAAGATGCATTCCACAACTTTGATGCACTAAACATCGCAGACGATCACCCAGCTCGTACTGATCACGATACTTTCTTCTTCAACCCTGATCTAATGCTACGTACGCACACTTCTGGTGTTCAAATCCGTACGATGGAAAACGGCAAACCGCCATTCCGCTTCATTGCTCCGGGTCGTGTTTACCGTAACGACTACGATCAAACTCACACGCCAATGTTCCACCAAGTGGAAGGTATGTTAGTTGATGAGAACGTAAACTTCGCACAACTTAAAGGCATTCTTAACGATTTCCTTTGTAACTTCTTTGAAGAAGAAGTTGAAGTGCGTTTCCGTCCTTCATTCTTCCCGTTCACAGAGCCTTCAGCTGAAGTTGACGTGAAACGTAAAGATGGCAAATGGCTAGAAGTTCTAGGCTGTGGCATGGTTCACCCTAACGTACTTCGCTCTGTTGGCATCGACCCTGAGAAATACTCTGGTTTTGCATTCGGTATGGGTGTAGAGCGTCTAACGATGCTTCGTTACGGCGTAAATGACCTTCGTGCGTTCTTCGAGAACGACCTTCGTTTCCTTAAACAATTCAAGTAATCCGGGGCAGTCGAAACTATGAAATTCAGTGAATCTTGGCTACGCGAGTGGGTTAAACCTGCAATTAACAGCGAAGAGCTAGCTCACCAAATCACTATGGCTGGTTTGGAAGTTGACGATGTAGAACCTGTTGCTGGTGAATTCACCGGCGTTAAAGTAGGTAAAGTGGTTGAGTGCGGTCAGCACCCAGACGCAGACAAACTACAAGTAACTAAAATTGATATCGGCGAAGAAGAGCTGTTAGACATCGTATGTGGTGCATCTAACTGTCGTCTTGGCCTAACTGTAGCAGTAGCAACAGTTGGCGCAGTACTGCCTGGTAACTTCAAAATCAAGAAAGCAAAACTACGTGGCGTTCCATCGCACGGCATGCTTTGTTCTTTCTCTGAGCTAGGTATCGACGTAGAGTCTGACGGCATCCTTGAGCTACCAGAAGGCACAACGCTAGGCATGGACGTACGTGAGCTTCTTGAGCTTAACGACGTAACTATCGACGTAGACCTAACAGCAAACCGCGCAGACTGCTTCAGCATCCGTGGCCTTGCTCGTGAAGTTGGCGTACTAAACCGCGCAGACGTTACAGAGCCAACAGTTGACGCTGTTGCAACAAGCATTGAAGACACAGTATCTGTTGAAATCAAAGCAACTGATGCTTGTCCACGTTACCTTGGCCGTGTGGTTAAGAACGTAAACGTGAAAGCGGAATCTCCAATCTGGATGCAAGAAAAACTGCGTCGTTGTGGTATCCGTTCAATCGACCCAGTTGTAGACATCACAAACTACGTGATGCTAGAGCAAGGCCAACCAATGCACGCATTTGATCTCGCTAAGATCGAAGGCGGTATCGTGGTTCGTCTAGCAGAGCAGGGCGAAAAGCTAACACTTCTAGATGGCAACGAAGCTGAACTAAACAGCAACACGCTTGTTATCGCAGACCACAACAAAGCACTAGCAATCGCTGGTATCTTTGGCGGTCAAGATTCAGGTGTTACTACTGAAACGACAGACGTACTTCTTGAAGCAGCATTCTTCGCACCGGATCACATCCGTGGTCGCGCACGTGCTTACGGCCTTCACACTGATTCTTCTCTACGTTTCGAACGTGGTGTTGATTCAACGCTACAAGCAGCAGCTATGGAGCGTGCAACACAGCTTCTAGTTGAAATCTGTGGTGGTGAAGTTGCGCCAGTAAACGGCAGCGAATCTGAAGCTGATCTTCCTAAAGCAAACGTAGTTGCTCTACGTCGCGCTAAGCTAGATAGCCTACTAGGTCACGAAATCCCATCTACAGACGTAGTGGAAATTCTTACTCGCCTAGGTTGTAACGTTGAAACGACAGACGCTGGCTGGACGGCAACGTCTCCATCTTGGCGTTTTGATATCGCAATCGAGCAAGACCTAATTGAAGAAGTAGGTCGTATCTACGGTTACGATAACATTCCAAACCAAGCGCCTAAAGCGGCACTTAAAATGAATGACCACAAAGAAGCTAACCAACCGCTTAAGCGCGTTCGTGACCTTCTTGTAGACCGTGGCTACCACGAAGCAATCACATACAGCTTCGTAGAACCAGAACAGCAAAAACTGGTTGTACCTGGTGTTGAGCCGCTAATCCTGCCATTCCCAATCTCTGCGGACATGTCAGCAATGCGTCTTGGCCTAATCCAAGGCCTTCTAAACACAGTTGTTCACAACCAGAAGCGTCAACAGTCTCGCGTTCGTCTATTCGAATCAGGCCTACGTTTCATCCCTGAAGCAACTGCTGAAAACGGCATGCGCCAAGAAATGATGCTTGCGGGCGTTATCTCTGGTACTCGTGGCGAAGAGCACTGGGACATTGCAACTAACACTGTAGATTTCTTCGATCTTAAAGGTGACCTAGAAGCCGTTCTTGAGCTTTCTGCAAACGAAATCGCATACAGCTTCAAAGCAGCTAAGCACCCAGCACTTCACCCAGGTCAAACTGCGGCTATCGTCGTAGACGGCAAAGAAGTGGGTATCATTGGTACTGTTCACCCAGAACTAGAGCGTAAGTTTGGTCTTAACGGCCGTACTATCGTATTCGAAATCGAATGGGCAGCTATCAACACTCGCGTGCTTCCAGAAGCAGTAGCAGTATCTAAGTTCCCTGCAAACCGTCGTGATATCGCAGTAGTTGTTGACGAAGCAGTAGCTTCTGGCGACATCGTAGAAGCGTGTATCGCAGCGGGTGGCGAATTCCTAACAGGCGCTAAATTGTTCGACGTATACGTTGGCCAAGGCGTTGAAGAAGGTAAGAAGAGCCTAGCTATCGCACTTAGCCTACAGTCTGTAGAGCGCACACTTGAAGATGCAGACATCGCTGGTTCAGTAGATGCTATCGTAGCTTCAATCTCAGAGAAATTCGGCGCAGCACTTCGCGACTAATCTCTTCTGATAGATAGAAAAACCAAAGGCCTCGCATTGCGAGGCCTTTTTTAATCTCAAGAATATGACTAGATTATTGAAGGAAGGATGTTACAGACTAAGTACGTCAAGTAGGGAAAGTAAAATCTCCGAACTGAGTTAATACAAATTAGCCATTATATGTGCTTTATTGGATAATTGACTGTAAATTATTGTTTTGTAAGTAATAAAGTTATATTATCAGCACACTTGATATGATGGTGGTTTAGTATAATGTTAACAAAAAAGTTAGAACGAGTTGTCAAACATACAATAAATAAGCTTGGGAAAAAAGGTCATACAGTAGATAGGACTCATGCTGATTTTAATTTTCAAGCAAAGAAGTTTAAGCTTGAAGAGTTAATAGCTTTACTATCGCATCCAACACATATCAATAACTTATATAAAACATTTGGTCTTGATCAAAACTATCGTACTAATGAAATCTTTGTATCTCATACCAACGACATGCCTAACAAGTTTAACCTGAAACTATATTCAAAGTTTTGTAATGATAGTAAGGCTAAAATAAATCAGTTTGTTAAGTTACGGGAGCGCTTTGAAAACGCACTAATTTGTTCAGAATTTTCCACGGCTAAACTAATACTAGATGAAATAGATGATTGCTTTGGAGTTACTCTATGGAGTTATGACTCAAGAATGTCTCTATATACTCTCTCTAGAGATGAGGATGCATTAGAGAGCCTTTTGAATAAGTCTCAAGAACTTAGTATTGGTCATATAGCGAATGTCCTTAAAAAGAAACACTTATCAACAACCCTAAATACTTATTTAAGGCAAGTATTAGAGAAGCTACTATCAGAATATCGTGGTAACAATCAAAGCGAGTATATAGACTTTGTATCTTTTATTCTTGTTCACTACGAACATGATAGAGAAAGAGACCCGAACAATATATTAGCCTATATTCAACAGTTTGGTTTTATAGACCGCTACGTTTATTATAAGATGATCGTCTCAGAACACCTTTGTCATAGTGAAACCGAAAGTTATGACGATGATATAGTTGATTTTGTGAAAGGAATGAGCACTCTAAATATTGAGTACTTCTGGGAAAGAGCAGCAGATATCATCGCCGACGAATACCATATGAAAAATGGTGAAATCAAACATGACGAAATAATAAGGTCTTATTCGGAAGGTAATTATAGTAAAGCATTAGGTTTATGTAAGAAATCCTTGGTATCTCATCCTTCTAACTTAACTTTGTTTGAAATATCAGCTAAGTCAGGTCATTATTTAACTGGTTCTGATGAATTAGAAATGGATGCTTATGCTCGTATAGAGAGTATCGAAACTAATAGCTTAGTTGTGAGAATACTGGTTAGGCTATGTATTCTTTTTGAACAGTCATCTATATATGAACCTACACTGGATGAAATAAACACAATAATATTTAAATATAGGTGTATTGATAAGCTGAATCCACTAACTTCATTGGTATATACTGCGTATCCATATGTTAACGAGCATAAAGTATTATCCGCAAGCAAAGAATTTTATTTACATAACGAAACTATTACAAATAAATATTACTCAATTTTAAAAAGTAAAGACCCATTTAAAGGTAAAGTTTCTGATTACATAACAGATGAGGATGAAAATATATTATTATCTGAAAGTAGAAGGCTTCGTTTAGATATCGAAAGCCAACTTTCAGAAAATTGTTTAGAAGGAATCCACGGGAAGTTGAAAATAATGGAAGGGTTTAGTGATATAACAAAGCCAGAGTTTTATCACTTGATCTCATTATATTATATCAAGTCAAATAATTTAGAAGATCTAATTAAGATTATCGCGGAAGAGTGTGTAAGTCATCCAGATAATATTAGATTGTTCCCAATAAGAAAAGTTATATATGAAATCATAGACAGAACCTTAAGCACTAAGCTCAGCGTAAATTCCGTCTAACGTAATG